>JAKSTD010000015.1 GCA_024402755.1 Alphaproteobacteria bacterium | reverse complement strand
TGAAGTATTTGACAAAGTAGAAGATACTGTTCCTGTTGGGGTTCCTGCCACAGTCAAATTCACACCTGTTACAGAACCTGTGGCAGCATTAACTGTCGCCGCAACACCAGTTTTTGTAGCATAATCGCCCAAATCCGTGCTTTTTAAATATCCGGCATCATTCACTAATTCTGATATATTATCACCAGATTGTAATGCAGTACCTGCCGCATCTAAAGAATCCTGAACATCTTGTGCTAATTTTTCTTTTGTAACTTGTCCATTATCGATGTTCGCTGTTTTGACAGAACCAGCAGTAGATGAGATATAATCTGTTGTATTGGAATAAGCCGCAGAACCCAAACCATGAACAGCTACATCTCTACCATTAACAGCAACAGTACCGTCTGTTGCACCTTCTGCGATTGTGACATTCACATCACCGTTTGAATCTTCTGTCAATGCGGTCCCATTAACTTTAACATTTTGAACTGCGCTGTCCGCGGTTTCAGAAACTTTGTTAATTGCTTTGATTGCCGCGTTATAAGCACCCTTCACATAACCAGCAGTAGCAACATTGCCATCGTTAGCACCAGCACCAGCCAGCCCATATTTTGGTGCAGTAGTTGCAGTAGCAGTTGTAGCTGCATCACCTGTAACTGTAGGACCAGGGACTGCATCTGTCACTGCTGCGTTCGCTGCGAATGGCAATACTGCCAATGCTGCGATAACTGAAATGTTTAAAAGTTTTTTCATTCTTTCTCTCCTTGTTTTGTTTTTATCTTTTACATTTGCATTATATCATAAATTTGACATCAAAAAAACGAAATAATGCATTATTTTTAATTTTTTTATGGTGTTGTTAAAAATCCTGGGTTCCAACTATCTTCTACTTCCATTGCTTGCCAGGTTCCATTGCCATTGGAATCTGTTTTGTAGACATATGTCGTGTTGCTTGCATTTCCAACATCCAATTGAATCTTTTTATCGCTGATTCTGACACCAGTATTGGCACCGTCAATCGCGCTGTTCGCGCTTAGACCATCAACAGTTTCTTTCAATGTGCTGACATCTATAAGATTTCCATTTCCGTCACCCAACGCATCTTGCAAATCTGCTACATCACCAACCAAACCGTCTGAATTAACACCGTCACCATTAATTGTCGTATTCAATTCATTGATTGCGCCAGTCACTGTTTGTGCGCTTGTTCCCAATGCTGCATTACCAACAGTGTTTTTCAATGTCTTGACGGTACCGTTTTCTGTTCCCTCTGCAACATCATACACGTATTTCAACCCAGCATCCACATAACCCTTGGTTGTCAATGCCGAAGTACTGGCATCATCACCAGGGGCAGCGTATGCACCGATTGAAATCATCGACATTGATGCTATCAAACTGTACAAAAGCTTTTTTTTCATTTATAGTTCCTCCTTTCTTTGTTTTTGTTTATCTTTAATTTCCTGTGTTTTGATGCAAAAATGATGGATCAAACTGGCTTACCACATTTGCACCAGAAAGTTGACTTACAATCGAATCTACGTATGCCTTGGTATAATAATTTTGTTCCAAATAATCCTGGGTTTGACCGATTGTGTAATAATTAGACGATAAATTCGCAATATCTACTTTGTCATTTAAATCGCTTATTTGTTCATCTATTTGTGCAACCTTTTCCGGCAAAGCAGCCATTTCTTCGGTCAAACCTATTACATTGCCGTCACATTCAATGCCGTTGCCCGCCTCCAGTGCATCCTGTTTCTTACCCATCTTGTTTTCCAGGTTTTCAACCCGTCTAAGCAAATCAGAATTTTCAACACCTGATGGTTGAACATTGGGTTGTTGTGTTATTGACTTCGTTCTAATAAGGTTTTTGCCAATCGCAGCCAATCTTTCTGTATCTGCAACCCCGGTCGTTTTTGCCTTGGCATTCAAGGTAGTTGGAGCACCTGCAACCTTAGGCGCAATTCCGGCTGACGAACCAACCAAACGGACCGATGGCGCCCTTTGTGTTGTTGCTGCGGTTGCTGCGGCTTTTGGTGTTGCCAAAGTATTGCTTTGGACATTACTGCCTGAATTCCCCATCCCTAATCTTTTTACAGTAGGCGCAGCATAAGACGGTGTAACAAAAGCACCCACAAACACCAGTCCAACCAATAAAAACGAATGGTTTATATGTGACAATTAAGGTTCCTCTCGCAGGATATTATACCACAAAAACATGTAAAAACCAAATGTGATTAAAAAAATAATTTTAAATAATTATCAAATATTATTCTTGACTTTTTATTTTTTTAAAAATTTCCAACAAAACCGCCGTCTTGGACACCGATTATTTTCACATCGCATATCATTTTATTTGGAATTGTCTTGCCCTCTATCTTGATGTCTATATCATCAGGGGTGCGACCAATATTGTTTTCTTCGACCAAGACGGACACCGTTTTCCCAATTTGCCGCGTCATAAATTTCTGGCGATTTTCATTTGCAATTTTATCAATAATTTTTACACGTTCTTTGGAAACAGAACGATTTATTTGATTTGGCATTGTTGCAGCAACTGTGTCCGGGCGCGGGGAATAAGGAAACGCATGAACATGTATCAGCCCCATTTTGCGAACCATATCAACTGTTTCATTGAACAATTCATCATTTTCACCCGGAAAACCACAGATTATATCAGCACTGAATGAAACTTTACCGTCTGCCAAAGACACCAATTCCATAAGCTTTTTTGAATCGTGACGACGACGCATAGCATGCAAAATGGTATCACTGCCCGATTGCATAGAAAGATGTAAATGTGGCATAAATCGTGAATCTTTCCCCATCAAATCAATGATTTTTGGAATCTCTGGCGAAGCGGGATCTATCGAAGAAAGACGCAAATGCTTTATTTCCGGCACATCTTTTAACAATCTTGCACAAATATCCGCCAATAATATTGGCTTGCCATCTTCAATACGCACATAAGATGCTGTGTCCACACCAGTTAAAACAATCTCGTAAAATCCATCTTGGATGGTCTGGCGAACATCCGCCAAAATCTCGTTGTACGGGAAAGACACATTTGGACCACGCAAAAGACGCGTCACACAATATGTGCAATCGTGATTACAGCCATTTTGAACCTGAACAAATTTCTTGGACAGTTTGGATTCGCTTTCCTTGAAAATATCAATTTTTGAACAAGAAATATCAAAATTCGCCACACGCAACGCATCAATATATGATGCCAGTTTCATTTTATCTGCGTTATCAATAACAAACACATGTGGCACAGATTCAAATCATGTCCTGTTCCGGGTCGCACCACATCCCGTCACAAAAATAATCGCGTTTGGATTTTCCCGCGACAATTTTCGAACCGTCTGCGCACATTGACGTTCCGCCTCTGCGGTGACGGAACAAGTATTCACAACAAACGCGCAATCAACCACGCCAGACAACATCTGGGATATCTTTTCACATTCCAGCGCATTTAGACGACAACCAAAAGATAATGTCTTGATATTCATTTTTTATATTTTCTACTTGATTTTTCGGTATTCATAATGCATTATATCGTGGATAAAAATGATTTCAACAAAGGATTTAATATGGCTCGTGTGACAAATTCTGATACTTTACCTTTTGTGGAAAGTCGCTATGAATTGGGTATGTTGGCTTCCCAGCGTGTTCGTGATTTAAACGGCGGGGCTGAGGCAGTGGTTGAAAAACACAACGATAAATTGACTGTGGTTGCATTGCGCGAAATCGCCAGCGGCAAATTAAGTGTGAACGATGTTCGCCACGAATTTATACAATCTTACAAAGAAACACCTGCTGTGGTTGACGAAGATGCCGCTCTGGATATTGCCAGCGAAGATCCAATGTTGCGCGAAATTGATGCAGAATTGGAAAATTCTTTGGTGGAAGATACAAATGATGGTGTTGCAGATGCGGGTGATGATACCCCAGATGCAGACGAAGATTAAAATCATCGCAAAATCCGGAGACGTCGCATAGTTGGTCTAGTGCGCCACATTGGAAATGTGGTATACTCGCAAGGGTATCAAGGGTTCGAATCCCTTCGTCTCCGCCAGGATTAAGTCATTGTTTTTACTTAAGAAATTTAAAATAAACTTAGGTAAAAATGATGACTCTTTTTTTATCGTTTTTTATTATTTTTAAGGCATTTTTTGCGAGAATTATGGGCGTGTACGCGGTAAAAATAAAGTGGAGATAGTTCGTCTAAAAGAGAATACTTCGCACGTGTGGGCAAATCTACCGGGCGTTCGAATCCCTTTTGAGCCGCCAGCAATATTGAACATCCCGTGGTAATTCCCCGGAATGTTCTTTTTCGCCCCGTTTCCGGCGGTTTTTATTGATTTTTTTACGATTTTATGATATAATTTGCGCATCTTGGCAGACAACATTTTGTTGTCTTTTTTATTTTGTCCCGCTGTGTGCGGGATTTTTTTTATTTAACAAAGGAGAATTTATATGAGTGAATAGATGTTTATGCTAATCCACCAGATGCAGAACCAGAGATAACAACAGGAAGAATTAAAAAGGGAACACATGGATAAAATGAAAATAAGCAATAAAGGTATTTCTTGGTTAAAAGATAAAGAAGACAAAATATTAGACAAACAAGGCAATCATATTATTTATGATGATCAAACCAGCAAACCAGTTAATACAAATAAACCATTACCAAAAGGTGCAACTATCGGTTATGGCCATTTGATAAAAAATTATGAAGATTTTATAAACGGGATTTCTGAAGATAAAGCTATAGAATTGTTACGTGCCGACATTGCAATAGCAGAACGTGCAGTTAAAAATAATATCTCTGTTCCGTTAAAACAAAATCAATACGATGCACTTGTATCTTTGGCTTATAACATAGGTGCAAAGAATTTTGCAAATTCAACAGTTATAAAATATATAAATAATCCGCATTTTCATAGTTCTGTATATCCAAATTTAGAATCTGCATGGAAAGCATGGAACCGTTCGCAAGGAAAGATATCAAACGGATTAATTAACCGCAGACAAAACGAATGGGATATGTATAATCGTGGCATATATTAATTTGATTTCTATTATACATATCCATTATTGTATACCGTGACAATATTCTTGTCTGGGCTTTTTTATGTATTTTTATGTGATTTAGCATATTTTGATAGAATAGCAAAATATGGTTTAATTCATGTTCTTATTTAACAGGAATTTCGCAACATGTATGCATGGCACATTAAACAAGACAATATCTTGACAATACGATATTTTTGTATACAATAACAAAAAAACAAAGGATTTTTATAATGCAAAGAAACAAAATAGTATCAAAAAAAGTTAGACCCCGGCTTTTGGCTTTATCTGCTGCCGTTGTTGTTATGTTGATATGCGTCGCTGTTTTTAATAAAAAAGCAACATTGTTGGAACAGAAACATCAAGCAACAGAAAAACCTGTTCGCGTTTTTAATATAGTCGTCGCTAGTTTTATTGCTTACTTTATAACCTGCTCTTTGATTCCTTTGTACAGAAATGCGAACAAATTTGCATCTGAAAGCGCAACCAAATATCTTGAAAAACTTATGATGAAAAACCCAGAATTGAAACAATATCAATCGGTTCTTCAAAATCCAAATGCAATGACAAAAATTGCAACCAAGATTTCCAATGAACTGCGCGAGAGTGAACAAAAACGCATTTTGGAATTGGTTAACAAAATCGAACTTGATTCCACAGAAGAACAAATAGAAAAAATCCATGACGAAATTGCAAAAGTTATCGAAGAACACTCTGTTGTTCATCCTGAATTCCTGGATCATGTATATGGCTATTTAGTAAATGCTGATTATATGATGTTTGTAAAACAGAAACAGCAAGAAAACAAAATTAAAACCAGATAAAAATTTAAAATTGCTCGCTGGGTTTTCCCAGCGATTTTTTTATAAAAAAAATATTGGAAAAGGTTATTATAATTGCTATTATCATAGTGATATGATAAAAAAGTTCCTGATTTTTTTAACATGTTTAAATATCGGTATTGCAAATGCTGCCGAATTTTCAACCAAGGCGAAATCGGCTTATCTGGTTGATTATGATAGTGGCGACGAAATAGTTTCTAAAAACGCAAATGAATTGATGCCGCCTTCTTCAATGTTGAAATTGATGACTTTGACAGTGTTATTCGACCAGATTAAATCTGGTAATTTAAAAATGGATGATGTTTTGACTGTGTCCGAAAACGCAGATTATAAAAATCCACTTTGGTACCCAGCCAGCAAAATGTGCCTGGTTACCGGTCAAAAAATAACTGTGCGCGATGCAATATTGGGAATTATTGTGTTATCTGCGGGCGATGCATCGGTCACTGTTGCAGAACATTTGGCAGGAAACGAAAATAAATTCAGCGAATTGATGCATAAAAAGGCCCTTGAAATTGGTATGGAAAAATCAACATTTGGCAATGCCAGCGGATTACCAAATGAAAATAATTTGATGACCAGCAAAGAACTTGCGATGCTGGCAAAATATATTATTGATGAATACCCTGATATTTATCCAATGTTCGCAACAAAACGATTTGAATTTAACGACACAAAAACAGATTGGTGTCGTGATTGGACAAAGACACACACAATGAATTATAACAGATTGTTGTTTTCTATGCCTGGTGCAGATGGCCTTAAAACAGGACACACAGACGATGGCGGATATGGTGTTGTTGCCAGCGCGAAAATCGGTGGCCGCAGATTAATCGGTGTTATTAACGGCTTTCGTGGCAAAGGACATGATGCCTTGGCAGTAGAAATGAAAAAACTATTAAATCACGGATATAAAAACACACAAACAAAAACTTTCTTTCGTGCTGGTGATGTTTTGTTAAAGGTTCCCGTGTGGTACGGTCGCTATCCAACGGTTGATGCAACTACAAAAGAAAATATTGCGATAACACTGCCGAAAGATTATTCTTTGAAAAACATTCGCGTGTTGGCGCGATATGACGAACCTGTTGCTGCACCTGTAAAAGTCGGGCAACAAATCGGCGAAATAGTTATTGAAAAAAACGGCGATATTGTAAAACGCATCCCAATGATTGCCAAAGAACGTGTTCGTAAAATTCAACTTTTTGGGCGCGTGTTTAAAAACATTTCTGTGATGATTTGGGGTAAATAATATGGCAAAGAAAAAAGAAGTTTTGTTTGAATTTCCGCACCCAATGGATAACGATTGTTTAATCGGTCATAGCGGCACATTAAAAACTTTTCTTGATGCATGGGAAAAACGTAATGAACACCCGATACATCCTGTGTGGATGCTTTGCGGTCCACGCGGAATCGGCAAGGCAACATTGGCTTATAAAATCGCAAAGATGGTCTATGGTAATGTTGGCGATTTCTTTATAATTGATTTGGCACATAATTTGGATGATCGTGGAAATTTAAAACCAGATGCGAAATTAATATCGGTCAAAACAGTCCGGGCGATGATTGAAAA
>JAKSTD010000144.1 GCA_024402755.1 Alphaproteobacteria bacterium | reverse complement strand
CTACATCCATTAAATAACTCCATTACTATTTCTTTTTTCAAAATCAGCCAATCTGCGTTCTGGTTGGTGTTGCCGTATATATTGTGGTTGTTCTTTGCGTTCTATTTAAATGTGATGATAATTTGTTTGAATTAATACTTTAATTCTTTGAATTCGGGATTGCCAACGTTCAAGACACGCAATCCCAATTCTTCGATATAATCAGAAGAACTGTTCGGGTGTTGCAGCAGGTATATGTGATGTTGAATTTCTTTTAACTGGTCTTGCGCAATCGCCAATTCTGCGCGTTCATGATTCAATCGCCATGCGTTTATAACAAAACTTTGCACACTGCGTGTGCCACAAAATAAACGCACAAAAAGAAATAGTGAAAATAACATCAATATCACGCCAATCTTTCCGCGAGAGCCAGCAGACCATGCGCGCCGAACAAAGTCAAAGAAAATTTTGATTTTTTCCTTCATGTCGTATATTATATCACAAATGTTTGATAATAATAAAAAAATTTTTACTGCACCGCTCGCAGGCATTACTGACAAGCCGTTTCGGGCGATTCTGCGCGATTTTGCGCCAGATGTATCGATGGTTACAGAAATGATTTCTTGCCATTCGCTGGTCGATGGGCATAAAAACTGTATTCGTAATTTCGATAATTATGCAAACGAAGGCAATATCGGCGCGCAAATATTTGGCGCAGATGCGCGCCTTATGGGCGAAGCCGCCAAAATATTACAAGATTCTGGCGCAAAGTGGATAGATATAAATATGGGGTGTCCTGTGCCAAAGGTGGCAACGCGTGCCGGGGCAGGGGCTTTTTTAATGCGCGACCATAAATTGGCAGGCGAAATAATTAAAAGTTGTGTCAGGGCTGTGAAAATTCCTGTATCAGTAAAAACACGTCTCGGGTGGGATGAAACACACAAAGATTGGCAAGAACTGGCACGAATTGCCGCTGATTCTGGCGCTGCATTTGTTGCGCTGCATGGGCGGACCCGCGCGCAAGGATATTCTGGAAATGCCGAATTGCCAACGAAACCAGAATTACCAATACCGATTATTGCAAACGGCGATATTAAAAATATCAACGATGTGGAACATGTTCAAAAGTTGGGCTATGATGGGGCAATGATTGGACGCGCTATGCTGGGACAGCCATGGATTATCGGGCAAATTTGCGGGACTGCCACAAAACCACAAAATATCGGTAATGTCGTATTGAAACATTTGAATTTAATTATTGACTATTATGGCGCAAAAGCCTTTTGTCAGGTGCATGACTTCCTGCTTTCGGGTGAAAAATGCTGCTGCATGTCGGGCTATATGCTCAAAAACACGCTTTCAGACAACGGAGCCGTTACCCGCGGCATTTGCGAAGTTGAAAACGGTTACCTGACCCGCATAACAGAGACCCGCAACGTAATAAAGACTTCCTGCGGAGCGGAAGCCGATGGAAAGGCACTCGACCCCGAAAGCCTTGTTTCAATGAATATGTGGGGCTTTGGAAGCAGCTTCATAAATGAAATAG
>JAKSTD010000143.1 GCA_024402755.1 Alphaproteobacteria bacterium | reverse complement strand
AAAGAACGCATTGTCCCAGTTTTGCCCGCAGTAAATATTGCACTAGAAAAATATCTAAACATAAACCCATACGGCAATCGTGCCAACGACCCGCTGTTTCGCAGTGTGCGCGGGCTGCCTATGTCGGCGCGGATGGCGGAAAAAGTCATTGAAAATTTGCGCCACTATTTACAATTACCAGATTATGTGACCCCACATGCCCTGCGCCATACTTTTGCGACAGCCCTGCTGGCTGGTGGCGCAGATTTGCGTAGTTTGCAAGAATTACTTGGTCACGCATCTTTATCAACGACACAACTTTATACCAAGGTCAACATGGCAGAAATAATGGACGCATACAAACATGCACATCCCATGGCGAATGATAATTATTAAAAAACCATCCGTTTGGATGGTTTTTTGTTTTTATTTCTTCCAGAAAGCAAATCCCGAACGTTTTTCTTTGTGTTCCGCACGTGACTTTCTTTCTTCGCGGGCGCGTCTGCGTTCTGCGCGACGTTCTTGGAATCTTTTTGCAGATTCTTCATCTCTTTGAATCAATTTTAATGTCGTGACAGACAATTTTCCGTTACGGACTTCCTCTTCAAATTCGACAATATCATTTTCGTTTAAAAAACGGATATCTGCCGCCTTTAATGCAGAAGAATGAACAAATACATCATCTGTGTTTCCATCTTCGTTTGGTGTATCCGGCGCAATAAAGCCGAAACATTTTTTACTGTTGTACCATTTAACCTTTCCTTGACGCATAATTAAATCCTTTCCTATGCTTGTTATGATTATTGTAAACCCAACCACAATAACCTGTATTGATTTTACACTAATTTGGAATCAAAACGCAAGCGAATAAGATAGGAAAAACTGTGTTCTATTTTTTATAATATCTTTGTAATTCCTTCATAATAAATTCAAAGAATTTTCCCGCCATCGTATCTGTTTTTACGATCCAATCAGCATGAGAATACGGCATCGCGGCGACCAATATAAACTTTGCCATCCATCTAAAAATACGAATTTCTTGGTCGCGTGTCAATTTTGCCGGTGCGTTTTCGACATAAAACACCTCGTTTTCCACAGCGGTATCAACCTTTCTCATCAATATATCGACAATTTTTTGCGGATAATACACAGTGAATATTTTTGGGAATCCTTCGAACAGCATATCTTCGTTACCATCACTGTATAAAATATTCCAACCAATTCTGTCAAACAGTCCTTCGACACAATCACATATCATAAGATTGTATGTTTTGACACCTTCGATATGCAAACTTTCTGTATGCATTGATACAGTTGCCACAGTGTTTGCTTGCTTACTTTTTTTGTTTTCAATGCCACGCGCTTTTTCATAAGCAATATGGGTTCTGTGTTCAAATTCAAAAAATGTTCTAACCTGACAGATTATTTCCATTGGAACTGTTTTACCATCGCGACCAATATTTATAATTAATTTTGCATCCCTGTATCCGCGTGGATTTGTGATGTCAAAAAACTTATCGCGCACAGCAATAATTTTATCAGGCCACATTTTGCTTATGCGTTCAATAAATGTTCGCGCCTGG
>JAKSTD010000142.1 GCA_024402755.1 Alphaproteobacteria bacterium | reverse complement strand
AGTTTTATTGTCTTAGTAAACATTTTGATTTTATTTACCAATTCTGCAAAAGCAATCACTGTTTACGACAACAACATATCTGCTTTGAACATCAATGCTTTATCAGATGTATTTATGTCTTATGTAAATTACGGGGACAATATGTTTGATTTATTTGAAAAGCCGATTGTTTACGGAACAATGCGTCGTGTGGATGAATACGGTGACGATGGTTCAACTTTATCTTCTTCTACATCTTCACACGCAACAGATTCGTTTATTAATAACATCTGGTTTAATGCAAATCATTTTAACGCAGAAATGCATTATGGTAAAAATATTTCAGAACACTCTCGGTTGAATCTTGCGACGGTTGGTGCAACAACAAAAAACATTGAATTAAATCGCGGTAATATATCATTTGGTGGGTTTGCTTCGTATATAAACACAAAAATATCTGATACAAAAGCAAACGGCTATTCAATCGGCGCTTTTTCAAATTATAAATACAATATTTTTGGTGCCAAGGCACTTTTGGACACAGGCGCATTAAACAATCGAATATCCAGGTTCAAACATGATAATTCTTGGTTTAACATTGCAACCAGTGTTTATACAGATTTAAAACTAGATGATACATTTTATTTTGAGCCATCTCTTTATGTTGGCTATATGCTTGTGTGGTCTGACGAACTCCGCGTGAACAGTAACAAAGTTACATCACGAAACTATAATTTCTTTAACATTACGCCTGAATTAAAATTTATTAAAAAAATCTCAGATAATTGGTTTGGTGCATTATCTGGAAAATATGTCGCCCATTTTGGTGGCAAGAACGATATACATGTGAACGGCATAAGACAAAGCGGACTTTATCTGGACGACCACTCTGACATCGGCATTGATGTGGAATACAGATTAAACAATTTTATTTTCGGTGGTAAAATTCATGCAATGCTGGGCGGCATAGACGGCTGGAATTCAAATTTGAATATCAAATATATGTTTTAAAAAAATGACCCGATTTGGGTCGTTTTTTTATTTAGTTCATCGCAGCCAATCTTTCCAACTGGTCTGCACTGATAAGCGCATCAATCATTTCATCCAAACCTTCGCCCCCGGCCAAAATATCATCCAATTTATAAAGTGTCAATTTTATACGATGGTCTGTGACGCGTTGTTCTGGGAAATTATAAGTTCTTATTTTTTCACTTCTATCGCCTGAGCCAACCATACTGCGCCGCGAAGCATTAGATGCGTTCATCTGTTCATTGCGCTGCTTTTCATAAAGGCGCGAACGCAACACCGCCATCGCCGTTGCTTTGTTCTGTAATTGTGACCGTTCATTTTGACAAGTAACGACTATACCTGTTGGGAAATGCGTAATACGAATCGCGGAATCAGTTTTATTTACATGCTGTCCGCCCGCACCACTTGCGCGAAAAATATCGATTCTTATGTCTTTGTCATCAATAACAACGTCAATATCTTTTGCATCTGGCATAACGGCGACAGGTGCAGCAGATGTATGGATACGCCCTGCTGCTTCGATTTCTGGCACACGTTGCACACGATGAATTCCCGATTCAA
>JAKSTD010000141.1 GCA_024402755.1 Alphaproteobacteria bacterium | reverse complement strand
ATTGGGAATCGGGTTAAATATCCCTGTTGTCGGTGTGAATCTTTTTGAATTGTATTTATATGAAAATCCAGACGCATTTGTGGCGATTGATTCCGGTCGTGGTGATTTCTTTGTGGCGTCAAAAATTCACGAACCTTGCACTATGACTATTGACGAAGTTGAAACATAACAAATTAAATGTCCAATGACTGTTGGTCATAAACCATACAATTTAATGTTTGCAAAAAACATCATTGAACAAAAATTAAAAACTGGCAAAATCGAACCTGTTATACCGATGTATTTACGCCCAAGTTATGCAGAAAAATAATGTTCGAAAAACTGTCAAATCTTCATCAAAAATGTTTTCCAAATCATCCTTGGTCGGCAGATGATTTTCGTGATTTAAAGAATTCTGGATGCGAAATTATTATGTCTGAAAATGGATTTATTGTGTATCGAATTGCAGTGGACGAAGCAGAGATAATAACCATCGGTGTCAACCCTGAAACGCGGCGCAATGGTATCGCATCCGCTATGATTGGAATAATTGAAAAAACACTCAAAAATCAAGGTGTTAAAAAAATATTTTTAGAAGTCGCTTCAAATAATGAACCAGCAAAAAGATTATATGAAAGCATGGGGTTCAAAATGGTTGGTTTGCGCCCAAAATACTATGATGGGGTGGATGCGATTTTGATGGCAAAGGATAATAAAATGAACGAAAAAGAAATATTTGAAAGAATACAAAAACTTATATCTGAACTGCTTGCATGTGAAAAAAGTTCTATCAAATTGAATACAAATTTGGTTCAAGAACTTGGTATGGATTCACTTGATTTAGTTGATATATTTTATAGAACCAAACGTGAATTTAATATCGTGACAAAAGATGGTACAAAAGAAGATTTACTCATTGAATATTTTTTTCAAAATCCAACACCGAAAACACTGTTATATTTTGTAAAAGATAATATCAAAATTAATATGAACAAAAAAACGCAAGCGCTTAAATTTCTACAAAATCCAAAATCCGTTTATCAAAGATAATATCGCGCGGTGTTAATGGTTTAACGATATGCATATCTTTTGCATGTCTTGTTCGCGATAACGCGACATAGGTTTGCCCATGAGCAAAAGCACCACGCGAAATATCAATTATAACCTTGGACAATGTTTTACCCTGGGCCTTGTGAATAGTCATAGCATAACCCAACATTAAAGGAAATTGTTTATAAGAACCGATTTCGTTTTCAACAATTCGGTCATTTTCATCACGCGAATATTCTATTTTTTCCCACTTTTCTGGTTTTACCACAACAATATCGTTTTTATCATCATCCAATAATTGCACGATAATTTCTTTTGCACCAAGATGTTCTATGATTCCCATCGAACCATTGTGCCACTTGTCGCCATTTTTTACGAACATAACCAAAGCGCCCTGCTTTAATTTTAAATTCATTGGCGCAGGCACATCATTTGCATTAAAAGCCCCGTCCAAAACCCCCGTATATTCAATTTCTGGTGCATTTATTTGATTCAATCTTTCGCTGTTGATTCTTTCCGCGACTGCGCGAAACGGGGTGATTATCAC
>JAKSTD010000140.1 GCA_024402755.1 Alphaproteobacteria bacterium | reverse complement strand
AGATATATGAACTGCCAATTCCATAAAACGATAGTCCCATTTTTCAGAAAAAGTAATATCCATAATTTAACCTTTTTGTTGAAGTTTTGGTAGATTATAGAATACTTCTGTGATTTTTCAAGGTTTTTTGTTGTTTTTACAAAATGGTGTGCTATGGTTTTTATTATGACAAAGACATATTCTGGCTTTATTGCGATTATCGGGCCGACAAATGCCGGTAAATCGACACTGATTAATCAAATTATGGAACGCAAAGTTTCCATTGTTTCGCACAAGGTGCAAACAACGCGGACCCGCCTTCGCGCGATTAAAATGGTCGGCAACATACAACTGGTTTTTGTTGATACACCTGGGGTTTTTAAGCCAAATAGAAGATTAGATAGGGCGATGGTCGGGGCGGCAATGTCGGCATTGGATGATGCGGATGCAGTATTGCTGGTTGTTGATGCGCAAAAGGGTATAACGCAAACTGTACGTGATTTGATAGTTAAAATCAAAAATCACAAAAATTTGTTTGTTGCATTGAACAAAGTTGACGCGGTTGCAAAAGAAAATCTTTTGCCAATGGTCGCCGAATTGTCAAATATGGCAGATTTTTGTGAAATATTTATGATATCTGCGCTTAAAAACGACGGTGTTAAACAAATGTTGAAATCACTGGCGGATGTTATGCCAGAATCTCCGTATTTATTTGAAACCAAAGATTCTGTTGATGTTCCTGATATGCTCTATCTTGCGGAATTGACACGCGAAAAGGTTTATAAATATATTCACCAAGAATTGCCTTATCACATCAATGTAGTAACTGAAAAGGTTGATACAGACCCCGAAGGTGCTCTGGAAATATATCAAAAAATCGATGTACAAAGTGAGGCACATAAAAAGATAGGTGTTGCGCGTGGTGGGGCGCAATTAAAGAAAATTGGGACTGCGGCGCGTCATGATATCCAAGACCAATGGGGGGTAAATGCGCGTTTGCATTTGTTCGTGAGGGTAGAAGAAAACTGGGAAAACACAGCAGAAAACTATATTGACCAAGGATTAGAGTTTAAATAAAACAAAAGGAAAACAAAATGAAAGTAAAATATAAATTGATGTTCTTTGTACCAGCAATGGCTTTGACAATGGGGGCATGTAAAACATACATAAATACTGTCACAAATGTTTTTGACGGTAAAAAAATATTGATGGAAAATGCCGAAGGCGAAGAACGCATGATTGATTGCTCCAAGAAAACAGCACAAACAGAGCAACTATTAAAAGATATTCCTTATTTCAGAAAAGGGGACCAAATCAAATTAAAGCAAGCAAAAGTATTCGGTAATAATTATGATGGTCGCCGTGTGTTTACTACCGAAGATTACAAGGTTGTATATCCATTGGATACCATCCAAATCAGAAAAGATCAAGAAATCATCGCAAAAGAAAAAGCAACACATGTAAGATAATGTACCACACATCAGATTTTGATTTTGAATTACCAAATGAATTAATCGCGTCCCATCCCTTGGAAAGACGCGATTCTTCGCGTATGTTGATTGTAAGTTCCCCTCCATTGGAGGGGTGCCCAACGGGCGGGGTGGTAAGAGATGCCGTACATTATAGAACATTGCCATATAATCCAC
>JAKSTD010000014.1 GCA_024402755.1 Alphaproteobacteria bacterium | reverse complement strand
GATGGTAAAATGGCATGGAATTTTTCTTTGCGCCCCCAGATAGAATTAAATGATGTTCGAATTCCAAATGCCAGTTGGGCGAAAAACAAAGATATGTTTTTTGCAAAAAAAATAAATGTTCGTCTTGATTTGTTTTCATTGTTTTCTTCACATCCTGTGATTCGTAATATAGCAATTTATGATGCTGAATTGAACATAGAAAAGAATTCAGCCGGTGAAATTTCTGTTGTCTTTAATGAAAATAAAAAGCCGGAAAAAACACCGGAAGAAAAAAAAGAAATAAATTTATATCCCGTGGAACAGTTTCCTTTTTTTGGTTTGGATGTCGAAAAATTACATGTTGATTTATTTGGTGATAAATATGAATTGGCTAGTTTGGGTATAAGCAATTATATGCGCCATGATAATCGTGAATACAGTGGTTGGGTAAAACCGTATGATAGAAACATTCCGTTTGTTATACAATTTTCTGAATATAATCCAGAAAGAAAAATTTATCCTGTAAGAATCGCTTTTGCCACAGGTGGGGAAGCATTGATTGCTGATGTTGCTTTGGAAGGAACCAGTAAAATGCCCATAGATTTTGTTGTTCGTGGTGAAATACCAAATTTAGAGAAATCTAGTAAATGGTTCAACATAAATATGGTGCAAGTGCCAAAAATAAAATTAAATGTTGCAGGAGGAATTGATAGAAAAAAAATAACATTTAGAAAATCTTCTGTATCAATTAAGGATATTCCTTTTACTTTTTCTGGTTCATACGATTGGTCAAGAAAAACACCGGTTATAAATGCAAAAATTTTATCAGAAAGAATTGATATATATAAATCTTTTCCAGAATGGTTTGGGGTCGGGAAAGAGTGGCGGCGCCCAAATCGTGAACTAAATATCTTTCATGATATGCCTTTGGGGGGTAAATTTTTGTATGATATTAATGCTGATGTAGAAATCGATTTGAAACATTTTATTGTTTATCGTTCGCTGGATTTGTTTGACACAAATATCAAAGCACATGTCAAAAATCATGAATTGCGTATGGATGGAAATGTCGGTATCGGTCAAGGAAATATAAAAGTGGCGCTGGTTGGCAGTATTGATAAAGACGGTGTTTATGATGTTCAAGCCGCCGTAACAGGCAATCATGTTTATGTTGGTGAAATTTTAAAACAAATAAATGTTGATAATGTTATTTCTGGTTTGCCTGTGAATTTAGATTTGTTTGTCGAAGCACGTGGTGCAGATATGTCACAAATAATGCAAACTATTACAGGACCGGTCATAGTGTATTCTGTGGACCGGGGGTTTGCGCATGCTGATTTGGTGGAATATATGTATGGCGGTGATTTTTTAACTACGTTACGACATAATGTAGAAGATATGTTTACAGGTAACAAACGCGACATGATAGTGATAGATAAAGCGATAGCTAATGTGAAATTGCGAAACGGGTTGATAGAAACACAAAATGGTGTGGCAGTTGAAACGCATGTTATAAATATGCGTCTTGCGGGAAATCTAGATTTAGGCAAAGAAACAATACAAATGTCATTGGCATCTGTTCCTGTGCGTGGATTAAAATTATCTTTGTCTGGGAATTTGGTTAATGCGATGCAAATAACTGGGAATTTGGCAGAACCTGATTTTAAAATAAGTGGTGCCGCGGTGGTTGAAAAGGTTGGCTCGGCTGTTGGTATCGGGTTATTGTTGTCGCCGTTAACAGGGGGGTTAAGTATCGCGGGCGGATTGGTTGCTGGACTTTTGGCTGGCGATTTGATAGAAAGTTGGTTGGCAGATGATAATCCTTATAAGACAGCAAAAAAGAAAGGCGCACCAAGAAAACGTGGTGACCCAGAATGGATGGATGTGCCAATAAAAAATTTAGTTCAAGAATTTTTTGAAACAAAGAGGTAAAAAAATGTTTGATTGGTTAAGTATTGTTCAAATTTGTATAATTGGTATAATTGTATATGTTTTTTATGTAAATTTTATAAAAAATACTTCGTCTGAAAAGTTGGTTCGTGGACTTGTTGGATTGGGGGCATTGTGGGCATTAAGTTTCATATTGTCTTGGTGGCATTTGACTTTGTTGGGTCGATTTTTGCATTGGGTTGCATTGTTTTTATCAATGGGGTTGATTGTTATTTTCCAACCGGAATTAAGGAAGTTTTTGGCACTAATGGGGAACATAAAAGGATTAAAAAATGTAATCTTTGCTTTTCGGCAAAGTGAAAAAAATCTTTCCGCAAAACAGAAATCCATAGATGAAATAGTAAAGGCGGTTTCTTATATGTCAGAAAAACATACTGGTGCATTGATTGCTTTCCTTGAAGAAACGGATGACGGGGTAATCGAAAGATATGGAACCAGGTTGGATGCGATTATATCAAGTGAATTGTTGTTAACTTTGTTCTTTAATAAAACACCTTTGCACGATGGGGCGGTTATAATTGCTGATAACAGAATTGTATATGCGGGTGCGATATTGCCTTTGTCGCAAAATCAGTTGCAATGGAAATATGGAACACGACACAGGGCGGCACTGGGGATGTCGGAATTGTCTCAGGCAACCATTTTGGTAGTGTCCGAAGAAACAGGTGATATTTCTTTTGCTGAAAAAGGCAGTATAAAAAAATATGATGATTTGAAAAAAGTAAGAAATAAATTAGAAAAATTATTAATTAAAAAATAAATAAAAACATTTTTTGTCAATATTTAATTATTTTTAGATTGTGCAGATTTACTCTTGCACCGAATCGGTATTTTTTGGTAAAATCTCGTATAAAGATAAATAAGAATAAGAAAGAAAACAGGAGTATGTTATGGAATTTTCGGTGTTTCGTCAGGTTTTAATACGTGCGCTGGGGCATATGCAGTCGATTGTTGAAAAACGTGCCGCTTTGCCTATATTAGTTAATGTTAAAATAGAAGTGGGCGATGATTTAATTTTGTCTGCAACAAATGTTGATTTGGAATTGGTTGAACATGTTGCGGCGGATATTACTTTGTCTGGAAAAACGACTGTCCCGGTTCAAATGTTGTATGACATTGTTCGCAAATTGCCAGATGATGCAGAAATCAGTTTTAAACAATCTGGGGACCTGTTGGTTGTGTCCAGTGGACGTGCAGTGTTTCATTTACCAACTTTGTCGGCAGAAAATTTTCCGGCGATGGCTGGTGGGAATTTAAGTACAAAATTCCAAATGACAACGGGTGATTTGGCGCATTTGATAAATCAAACAAAGTTCGCAATTCCAACAGATGATGTTCGTTATCATTTGGGTGGTATTTATTTTCATATTTCAGAAGATACTGGCAAATTGACTGCGGTTGCAACTGATGCGCAAAGAATGGCTTTGTGTGCGATTAAAGCGCCGGCGGATGCGGCGGGGATGCCATCTGTGATTATTCCGCGTCGTGTGATTGGTGAATTATCAAAATTGTTGGAAGATGCGAATGTTGATGATGTTTTGGTTGAATTGTCTGATACCAAGGCGCGTTTTACTATTGGTGCGGCTACATTAACTAGTAAACTGGTTGATGCACAATATCCAAACTATCGTGTCGTTATTCCAAAGGGTAATGATAAAATTGCAGTTTTGGACAGAAAGCAATTTGTTAATGCGGTTGATTTGGTATCTGTCGCCAGTGTTGATAAAACAAAGTCCGTATCTTTGTCGTTTTCAATGAACAAATTGGTTATCAACGCATCTAGCCCTGATGCGGGAACTGCTACCCAGGAATTAGATATTGAATATAACGGTGATGCAACATTTGCTATTAATTTTAATGTAAAATTCTTGCTTGATGTTGCCGGTCAGGTCGAAGGTGACAAATTCCAAATGGAAATGCAGGAATCTTTATCGCCAACGATTATCAAGTCCACGGAAAAAGATACAGATTCGTTGTTTGTGTTAATGCCGATGAGAATGTAAAAAAAAGTCCGCCATGTTGCGGATTTTTTTCTGAAATAACAAAGGTAAAGCAAAATGAAAATCCAAGATGTTTTTCAACCCAAAGATGCACCAGAAATTATGAATGCAATCATAGAAATTCCAAAAGATAGTGTCGTAAAGTATGAGTTTTGTGAAGATACTGGCACTTTGGTTGTGTCGCGAATTATGCAAACACCGATGATGTATCCTGGGAATTATGGTTTTTTTCCGGAAACCCTTGGTGAAGATGGGGACCCGCTTGATTGCTTGGTGATAAGCAGTGCTCCTTTGATTCCTGGGGCTTTGATATCTGTTCGCCCGATTGGTGTTTTGTTACAACAAGATCAATCGGGGGGCGATCAAAAGGTGATATGTGTTCCCACAGAAAAAATAGATTCGTTTTATAAAAATGTAAAGACTTTGTCTGAATTACCAGAAATAGAGAAGAAAAAGATAGAATATTTTTTTCAACATTATAAAGATTTGGAACCGGAATCGTGGTCAAAAGTTGCTGGGTTTGAAGATGAAGTCGCGGCCAAAGGTTACATAATGGTGGCTATTAAAAAATACCAAAATCATAAAAACAATTCGCAATAAATTGTTGCGAATATAAAAGTTTTATTATATCCTTTGTCCGTTAAAATACTAATAAGAGGTAAAAAAATGGCTTCGTTTATAGCAAATGATATGCGTGTGGGTTGGGTAATTTCTCACAATGGCAAACGTTATTCTGTAACATCAATCACAAAAGTTAAACCGGGTAAGGGTGGTGCTTTTGTCCAGGCGGACCTTCGTGATATTGATTCTGGCAACAAAGGTGGTGACCGTTGGCGCGCCGAAGACAAGGTTGAAAAATTAATGGTCGAAGATTTGGAATGTCAATATTTGTATTCTGATGGGACAGATGCGTTCTTTATGAATTTGTCTGATTATGAACAATTTACAATGCCAAATGATTCTTTGGGTGAACAAATGAAATTCTTGGCGCCAGAAATGTTGGTTCGTGCCAATTTTGTAGAGGGACATCCGGTATCAATCACTTTGCCAAAAACGGTTGTTGCAACAGTCGAAGAAACAGAACCAGCATTAAAGGGACAAACAGCAACCAGCAGTGGCGGTAAACCGGCGATTCTTGATAACGGTGTTCGTGTTCAGGTTCCGACATTTATCGAACAAGGCGAAAAGATTGTTGTGAATACTGAAACATTAGAATATGTAGAACGTGCAAAATAAATTATAATAAAAAATCTGCTTGTTGTTGGCGCGTTTATGTAGGTTTACTACACTGTACTTGCCAACAACTGCGCATCTTTATCATTTTAATTTATTTTAAAACGGCACATCCGCGCCGTTTTTTATTTTTTGTTCTTTTATATCTTAAACCCAGAACCCATAATGTTTTGGATTATATCAATACAATGTTTTGTCATTTCGTTTTTAGCACGCGATAAATAATCGCGCGGATTAAAATCATTTTTGTGTTTAAACAAATATTCGCGCACTGCACCCGTAAATGCCAGACGCAAATCAGAATCAAAGTTTACCTTGGCTATGTGCAGTGAAATTGCATGACGAATTTGTGTTGGGGCGATACCATAGGCATTTTCCATATTCCCACCAAACTTATTTATCGTGTTGATATATTTTTGCGGTATTGTTGATGCACCATGTAATACTAATGGGGTGTTTGGAATGTTTTTTGCAATTTGTTTCAATATATCGAATCGCAACGATTCGTTGTTATTTTTTCGCTTATATGCGCCATGCGAAGTGCCAATCGCGATTGCCAACGAATCGGTTTTTGTTAGATTTATAAAATTCTTTACGATATCAGGGTCGGTGTATGCGTGCGATTCAGATTGTGTGTTTTCATCTTCGAACCCAGACAATACCCCCAATTCTGTTTCAACTGAGACATCAAATTTGTGTGCATAATCTGCAACACGGCGCGATATCTTTATGTTATCAGCCAACGGCAGGGCAGAACCGTCAAACATGACCGAAGAAAACCCTAAATTAATCGCGTGCTTGCAAGATTCAAAACTGTGGCCGTGGTCCAGGTGCAAGGCAATTTGATTTTTTTTATATTTTGCGCCCGCTATCATCCCCATCAAAATATCATCGCCCATGTATTCTAAGGCACTTTCGGACACAGCTAATATAATCGGGCTTTGTGTGATTTCTGCCGCATTAAGTATCGCGTTAAGTGTTTCCATGTTGTAAAAATTAAATGCTGGCACCGCATAGGCATCACGCAGTGCGCATGTAAGTAATCTTTTTGTGTTGGATAGACCGAAATTGGAATAGTGCATTGTGAAATCTCCCTGATGCTCTATATTATACCACAAAAAGTCCGCAAGGTGTGCTTTTTTTATATAAAACCTTGACAATCAAAACATTTGTGTCAAAATTTGAGTAACGAATCGGGGTAGTAGAGAGATAACCTATAAGGGAAAACAAAATGAATAAATTTGTATTGTCAATGTTGGGTTTGACTTTGATTGCTGGCTGTTCTGGCTATGATTATTACAAAACAGATTTGCGCTATCGTCAAGATGGTAAAGATTGCATCTATTACTATAACGAAAAAGGCGACAAATTTAATAACGAAATTCGTTCTTTGAAAGATGCGAAGAAAATCGTGTATCGTAACACAAGATGTGAAGATTTATATAATGGCGATACTTTCGGTTTTGAACGCAACGACAGAAAAGCGATTATTCCTGTGTTTAACGAAGAAAAACCAGTTGAACAAAATTGTGGTTGTGTAAGTTGTGGTAAAAAACGCACTTTGAACAAAAGATATATAATTGTCCCATCTTATGCTGGGTAATTTGTGAAAAAATAAAACGGTGCCGAAATTAAATCGGCACTTTTTTATTTGTATGGTCGCTTTTTTTATGATAAAATAGAAAGAAAAGAAAGGAGCTTTTATATGAAAAAAATTATGAATAAAATTAATTTTGCTTTAATCGGCTTGATGGTGTCGACCCCCTTGTTCGCAGGAGAATTGGATGCAACACCATTTTGTGAGTTGCTTAATAAATTACATAGTATTTTTAATATTTTAAGAATTGCTGCGTTTATTGGTGCCGCGTTTTATATCGCTGGTTGGGCATGGGATTTTATATCCAAAGGTGAAGCGAAAATGGATGATGTTAAAAAGAAGGGAACAGGTTTATTGGTTGGCTTTATCTTGTTGTTTATGATTGGTGTGTTATTAAGTTTTATGTTGTCTGCATCTGGAATGAGTATGATTGGGTGTGGTAACGATTTGGTTACAAAATGGTAAAACAATTTGATATTAAAAAGACCGCGCAAAATGCGCGGTCTTTTTGTTGTGATATTTATTTTAATCTTTTTTTGAATCGTCAATATTCGCCAGTGAAAATAAAACAGAAGATATCAATGATTGATACGGGACGTGTTGTGCATCAGCCAATTCTTTTATCTTTTCTAATATTTGATGTGGAATACGCATATTTATAACACAGTCCGATTTATTAAAAGCACGATATGCAGCATATTCTTTTAACAATGATTCAATGTTCATTACAAATAATTGTTGCATTACATTAGGCATTGACAATCTCCTATACAACCGTGATTACAAGT
>JAKSTD010000139.1 GCA_024402755.1 Alphaproteobacteria bacterium | reverse complement strand
CAGATGAAGAACATTGATACAAAACACTTAAACAATTTGCCATTTGCCCATGGAACAAGACATTTGTTGTACATTCTTGGAAATCAGAACCACAAACATCATCCGCTTTGATACAGTCGGTATATTTTTCAATACATTCGCTGTCGCCATAATATGCGGCTGTTGTCGCAGTTCCTGTCGCAGTTGTTCCAGCAATCAAACGACCCGCAATAGACGGCAAGCGCGGCGATGCTTTACTGGTCACACTGACCCGCGAAGTAGCCGCAAAAGATGCCGGAATTACGGCAATTATTGACAATAAACTAAGTATTTTGACGATGTTTCTCATCCCTTTTCTCCATTTTATGCTACTTGTATTTTATCATAAAATCGACCACAATAAAAGAGAAAAAAAACAAAAATATATAATTTTTATACAAACAAAAACCACCCAAAATGGGTGGTCGTATTATTTAGATTTTTTAACCGGTGTCTTTTTCTTTTTTACCGTTTGTTTTTTTACCGGTTCATCTTTGATCTCTTTTTTAAAGGTCTTGATACCATTTGCAATATTTCTTGCCATCGCAGGAATCTTTGCCGAACCAAATAATATCAAAACCAGCAAAACGATTAAAACTATTTCCCAAAAGCCGCCTCTCATATCTATCTCCTTTGATTATTTGGTCACATAACAGTCCAGACCATCGGATTTAGCATTTCTGCAAAAACCGTTTGCTTCATTCGCAGTGTGGAAAGCAATGCGCAATCTGTATGTTGTTTTACCCTT
Source organism: Alphaproteobacteria bacterium (assembly GCA_024402755.1). GTDB lineage: Bacteria > Pseudomonadota > Alphaproteobacteria > Rs-D84 > Rs-D84 > Enterousia. The sequence goes on along the minus strand of JAKSTD010000139.1, from coordinate 887 downwards.
GACCTGGGCCGCCAAGATAACAAATTGTTTTCCATTGAACAAATTACTGTGCGATGCGCGAATTTTTTGTTCTGCACTTTGTGCCAATGCGCGCGTACTGTATGAACCAAATTGAACATAAATGTTACCATTTGATGCAGTTGCCACAGGTTTTGTTGTTGTTGCTTTTTTAACTGGTTTTTTTGCCACTGGTTTTTGTGTCACTTGCTTATCAGGATTAAATGTCACTTCTTTTCTGTCTTCGACAACACGCACAGGGTTTCCTGTTTCGGACACAGGAACCATTATCGCTGGTCTTTCAACCGGCGCAGGTGCTGGTTGTTCAACTGATGCTGCCGGCTGAGATGCCACCTGAGGCGCAACATCAACTGGTTTTGCCGGGACATTTAAATCCGCCACTGGCTCAACAGGTTTATCCACACTTTCAACAGGGGTATCCAAATCTATATTAACACTGGTCCCTGAATCGCCACCAATTTTCGCAACAATAATCCAAGTTGCCAAAACGATAATCGCGATTCCCAACCCCATCAATAACCACGGTTTCTTCGGTCGCGGATTGGAAAACGGTGTTGCTTCTGGCAAAGCATCAACATCGTTAGAATCTTCTAAATCTAACAAATCTAAATTTTCATCTTTATCCATAATGGGTCCCTCTTGTTTTTACATTCTAAGGGCATTATATCATAAAAAAACGATATCACCAAATTATTTTGGCATATTTCCAAAATTAGGTGGAACTATCAATTTATGGTTTGCTTCGACAATCGGTTCGTTTTCACATTTGCAAGAACATCCCATCACCCCACAAACAACAGAAATCAGCCCAAACAATAAAACAATTTTTTTCATGGTTTTATCCTTTTTTTATTTGGGCGCGAATAAAT
>JAKSTD010000138.1 GCA_024402755.1 Alphaproteobacteria bacterium | reverse complement strand
AATAATTCAAAAACATCTATATCCGGTGCAAAATTTATAGTCATTTCTTTGGAATTCAAAAGTGTTGCCCGATATGTCGCTGGCCCGCCAATTCCAAAATGGGTAAACAATAAATCGTTTGTGATTTTTTGTTTGTTAACCGTTATTTCAACCGTCAGGGATATCCCCGCCAATTCTGTGTCAAAAGCCTTTGTCTTTAAGGCACAAAGTGCAGGGCGAATTGGTTCTATTTTATGCCCGAATTTCTTTGCAATTTGTTGTCCAATGTTTGATACACCCAAATGCGGATAAGAAACACCGCCAGTTGCAACAATAACCGAACCAGATGCAAAATCACCAGAGTTTGTTTTTATAATGAATTTATCGCCATCTTTATCAACATCGATAACATTGGTATTGTATTTTATGGTTGCGCCTTTTGCGTCTTGTAAAAGCGCATTAACAATTTCATTTGCGCCATTTTTACAAAAATATCGCCCAGGTTCTTTTTCATTGTATTTAATATTATGCCTTTTTACCCAATCTAACATATCTTTGGGCGAAAACTGATTCAGTGCAGAAATAACAAATTGTGGGTTTTTACCAAAATAATGTGTGAAATCCGCCCGCAGATTTGTAAAATTACAATTACCGCCGCCAGAAATGGCGACCTTGCGTGCGGGGGCGCCACCCATATCAATAACCAGGACAGATTTATTGCGTTTTATCAACCGAGTTGTCGCCATCAACCCCGCTGCCCCAGCACCAATAATAATTGTATCAAATTTCTTCATAATTCAATTCTATCGCATACAAAGAAAATGTAAATAAAAAACCGCCAACAAAGACGGCTTTTTAATCTGTGGTGGGTTAGGTAGGACTCGAACCCACGACCAAAGCGTTATGAGCGCTCCGCTCTAACCAACTGAGCTACTAACCCACAGCGAGAATAATTATATATTTTTTATTTTATCTTGCAAGTTAAAAATGAACATATCTTGCTTTTTGTTTTTTATTATGCGAACATAACCACTATGGCTGAAATAGTCCCAATTTTGAACAAAAACCAAATGGATGCGTTTAACACGATTGAACGCACGCATTCCAATATTTTGATTCTGGGGCAAGCGGGAACTGGAAAATCAACATTTGTCCAATTCCTTAAAACTGCATCCAGTAAACGCATAGTGTGTGCTTGCCCAACGGCGGTATCTGCTTTGAACATCGGGGGACAAACGATACATAGTTTGTTTCAAATTCAGCCGCGCGATTTTATTATGCCTGAATTGCTGAAATTAAAGGCCAAGCCACGCAATATATTAAATGCCACAGATGTTTTGGTTGTTGATGAAATATCTATGGTTGCGCCAGATTTATTGGATGCGATTGATATTTTGGCACGCCAAGCGCGTCATAATAATGAACCCTTTGGCGGAATTCAAATTGTTGCAATCGGTGATATGTTCCAGTTACCACCAGTAATCACCCGCGACAGCGAACAATACTATGAAACCGCATACGAACATAAAAACGCGTATTTTTTTGATGCGAATGTCTATAAGCGCGCGGACTTTATAAAGTACGATTTTGATACGGTGTATCGCCAAAACGATGAAGAACTGTTAAAAAATTTAACCCGTTTGCGTGGATGTGATACAGATGCGCTGGAATTTTTTAATTCT
>JAKSTD010000137.1 GCA_024402755.1 Alphaproteobacteria bacterium | reverse complement strand
CAACTACAAAAACAGCGGCACCCGCCGCCGCCAATGTTAAACCCTGGGCGGTGGATAGCCCACCGAACAGCCCCCCGGTCGTTCCGGGTGAATTTTGCGTTCTGTACCTATTTATTAGTCGGGCACATTGTGACGCATCGGCACCATACATCTGTAAAATCTGGGCTGCACGCAAATCGTTATTCATTAACGCAGTACAAACCAACGACAAACCCGTACTATCAACATAATTTATATTGGCGCCATTGTTGACCAAAACTTGGACCTGTTGAATATCGGCATTTTTGGCCGCCGCCAATAACTGTGCTGCACCGGTAAAATCACTGGGCGCCGCAAACGCACCGAACGGCGCAAGCAGTAACGACAAAACGATAAACCTAATGAATTTCATACACAAACTCTCTCTGATATTCTGCATTTTAACACAGAACATTTACATGTGTCTAGCAAAAAATAAACGGGGCAAACAATTGCCCCGAATATTTTTGATTTTTGTGCCAACTTTACCGTGAAACACCATTTATTTTTTTATCCACAATTGGTGACGGTATTGGTTGATGTATGCTGTCCGCAGGAATTTCAATCCAACCCTTTGGTTTATAGATTGGTGGATTTTTCGGTTTCGGACCAAATTTGATTTGTGGCGCTGGTTTTGCATCAAACGCATCCCACGGTTTGCGCATTGCATTAACATACACTGTATCCCTAACTACCTGTTGTTTCTTGGGTTCTTGGGTTTGCGCATTTGCCCCACTAACAACACCGGCAAACAAAACAACGAATAACTGAACTCCCTTTAAAGAATTCAATATTTTCATTTTGTTTCCTTTCTTTATTATCTGGAACCTCTGTCATTTGGCAACTGATAATTATAGTAGTAATTATTTTGTTGCACCGGCACGCCATTTTCACTTCTGGTCACCGTACCGCGTCCACGAAACTTGATGTGTATATGTGTTTCACATTCAACAGGTTCTTGTTCACACGGACATGGGTTTGTTTCCTGTTCTTGTTTTTTCTGTTCTTGTTTTTTCTGCTTTTTCTGTTCTTGTTTTTTCTGTTCCGGCTTTTCTTCTTTTAGCTGTTGAACATCTGGTTGACCAACCTTATTGTTACCACCAGTAACCGTGGTATTATTCACTGTTTGGATATTGTTATTCTGCTGACCATTATTTTGTATATTGCTAACATTTGAATTACCAGAATTGGTTACATTTCCAACGTTGTTGATGATTACACCATTATTGATTATTATCATACAATCCGTGCATGTTGTATCAGACGACACAATTGTGTCATGTACAACCACTGTGTCACCTGGCATTTTGATAGTATCATAAAAATATACTGTATCACATGGCAATTGTAATGTATCTGGACTGACTGAATCCGCAGTATCCATTGCGAAATGGACATCAGCCATCACTGGCAATCTTTTCACTGTCGTTTTTGCCTGATGATCATAAACTGCACGACCCAGTTCTTGCTGTTTTGGACCACACGCAGTCAAAATCTTTGCAAGCACAACTATTTTCAATACTTGTATTATATTGTTTTTACCCATTTTCAACCTCCTTTGGCTGTTTCTTTATTACGATTATAGACAAATTTTTTACATTGTCCATAGATAAATAAAAATATTTTGCATCAAAATATTTTTCTGC
>JAKSTD010000136.1 GCA_024402755.1 Alphaproteobacteria bacterium | reverse complement strand
CCTACGAAGTCGGGGAAGGGTGTGATAGCAATCACTTTTTCCCTCGGTACACAATAAAAAAAAATCGCCAATCGGCGATTTTTTAATTCACTGCGGATACGGCAAGACGTTTACGTCCAACACTGCGACGACGGTTCAAAACATCGCGTCCGCTTTTAGTAGCCATCTTTTCACGAAAACCATGTGTTTTAACACGACGAGTTTTTGATGGTTGATATGTTCTTTTTGTTGCCTTTGTTAAATCCTTTGTGTTGAATCCTATTTAATCATAAGTTTTTTCAAAACGCAACTATTTTATTTGCTTTTTACCAAACCCAGTTTTTTTAATCCTTCCAAGAACAAATACCAGGCAAAAATTGCTGCAAATAATTTCCATTATGGTAAAAATACATTTTGTGGTTTCATTTTTTAACCTTTTGTTTCTTTGGTATGATTATAATACATTGTTTGCTTTTTGTCAATGTTTATATGTGGTATTTTTTTATTGATTTTTTTGCTTTATTTCTTGACCCGATGGCTAATTTTTTGCTATTGTATAACCATTGAAAAACAAGGGAAAAAGTAATGTCTGAAATAAACGAAACAAATAACGAAATTAACGAAATCAAAGTGCCGCAATCGCCAATCGAACATGAAATGCGGACCAGTTTTTTGGACTATGCGATGTCTGTCATTGTGGACCGCGCGTTGCCTGATGTTCGGGACGGTTGTAAACCGGTGCATCGTCGTATTTTATATGTTATGAACGATGTGGCACCTGCAACCAAGGCGACCGTTAAATCGGCACGTATTGTTGGTGATGTTATGGGTAAATATCACCCCCATGGCGACAGTTCTATTTACGAAGCAATGGTTCGGATGGGACAAGATTTTTCAATGGGTGAAATGTTGGTCCAAGGCCAAGGTAACTTTGGTTCGCGTGACGGGGACAAAGCCGCGGCTATGCGTTATACCGAAGCGCGTCTGTCAAAACTTGGTGCCACGCTTATGGAAGATATGGACAAAGATACGGTTGATTGGCAACCGAATTTTGACGGCACTTTACAAGAACCGGTTGTGTTGCCGACCAAGTTTCCAAATTTCTTGGTAAACGGTGGTTCAGGTATCGCGGTTGGTATGGCAACCAATGTTCCGACGTATAATCTGGGCGAAGTGTGTAATGGTATTTTGGCGGTTCTCGATAATCGTGATATTTCTGATGCTGAATTCTTCCAAATGATTCCGGGACCTGATTTCCCTACGGGCGCAATTATCATGGGGCGCAGTGGCGCATATAAAGCGCACACAACAGGGCGTGGTTCAATTATCGTTCGTGCAAAAACACATAATGAAAAATTTCACGACCACGAAGCAATTGTTGTTGATGAAATTCCGTACCAGGTCAACAAGGCCCAAATGATTATCAAAATTGCAGAATTGGCCAAAGATAAAAAGATAGAAGGTATCGCCGAAATTCGCGATGAATCATCCAAAGAAGGTCTGCGTATCGTTATTGAATTAAAACGCGATGCAATACCAGATGTTGTGTTGAATCATTTGTTCCAATACACAGAAATGCAAACTAATTTCCCAGTGAATATGATGGCGTTGAATCGTGGACGCCCCATGTTGTTTAATGTTCGTGGGGTTTTGGATGCATTTATTGAATTCCGTGAAGAAGTTATTCGCCGCCGGA
>JAKSTD010000135.1 GCA_024402755.1 Alphaproteobacteria bacterium | reverse complement strand
GCCAGCGGTGTGTGAATGTTAGGGGAGGGCGTATAGGGCGTGGACCGATGGACCGCTAAGACACGGTCACGGACCCGCAATCCGGTGAATTACCACTCTGCCAGCGCTCCAGCTGGGGGTATTATATATAAACCATTTATCAAATGCAAGAATGTTTTTTTGTTTTTTATAAAAAAAATCACAAAAAAGATGAAAAACCTATTGACAAATCGGTGTTTTTTTATTATATTACGATTATCTTGGTTCCCTGAATAGCGGGGCGGGCTGTCAAAATCTTGAATGACAAGTCGGGATGTTTGTCTGATCAAATGTCCGAATGTACATCGCAACATTTTGTTTGTTGTCGATGAACCAATCTCAAAGAACAAAGTGTTTTATGTGGGTTTATGCGGTCTTTTTGGGCGTATTTATCTATTATTCAATGCTATGATAACCAAAGGAGAACCAAATGAAACAAAGAAAAATTTTGAAACATTTACCGTATGAAGCCAAGGCATTCATTACAACAGTATTGTTTGGCACACTTAGTTTGCATGGCGGTCGAGATGATAATTCTAATAAAACTCAAGACCCCAAAATCACGGTTGCGGTTTTTCCACTTGGGATTATGCCGCGTCTGGAATTTTCAAACACATACGCGATGGCTTCACCTTGTGCAAACAATGCAAGGTCGTTGATTAGTGATAATAACAATTTGTTTGTAAACGATTATGGCTTTAAAGATACTCTGGCAGAACCAAAAGTGGAAGAAGCGACACCAACAGACAAAACAGTATCTGTTGCAAAAAACACAAACAAAAATGAAAAAACTGTTTTTGACGAAAGACATGGGGTCAAAATAGTCGTTGGACATAAAACCGTAAAATATATATACCAGGATGGCACTATGGAAATACGTCAGGGCGGAACATTGCCGTGGCGCAACAAAAACCCAGGTGCGATTAGAAAAAGCGATATGGCTTCGGGTATGGCTAATAAATTTGCTGTATTCGCATCAGAAGAGGTTGGTTTTGATGCTTTGCGGGCTTTGTTGCGTGGTGAAAACTATCGTAATTTAACACTTAAATCTGCGATATTCAAATATGCGCCGCCACACGAAAACAACACAACAAAATATCAAGCCGATATCAAAAGATTGACATGTGTCGATTTGAACAAAAAATTGTGTGATTTAAACGAAGAAGAATTTGAACGTGTGGTCAAAACAATTAAACAAATCGAAGGTTGGGTTCCTGGTAAACTTACCCGAACAGAAGCGCCAAGCATTACTGATACATTGGCAAAAGCCATGCAATATACCAGATAAAAAAACCGGCGAATTGCCGGTTTTTTATTTTTTTAACATAGTGTTTGCATTATCAATTTCAATCTATTATTATCAGTGTTAACTGAAAGGATTTTGTTATGCGTATAAGATTGTTTAATACATTGACTCGTAAAGTAGAAGATTTTGTGCCGATTAAAGAAAATCATGTCGGGTTTTATTCGTGTGGACCAACTGTTTATCATTATGCACATCTGGGAAATATGCGAACGATGGTTGGAAACGATTTGTTAAAACGCATGTTTTTGGCAAATGGTTTTAATGTTCATCATGTTATGAATATTACAGATGTTGGGCATTTAACAAACGAAGACGATGATTCTGGCGAAGATAAAATGGAAAAGGGCGCTGCGCGTGACCATAAATCTGTATGG
>JAKSTD010000134.1 GCA_024402755.1 Alphaproteobacteria bacterium | reverse complement strand
AGGGATTCTTTTAGATTCATTCACTGGTCTTTCGAGGGGTTTCAATGCTGTTTCTCCAGCTTCGGGGAAGGTGTTGAGTGGTGGTGTGGATGCTGACGCGGTGCAGAAGCCTAAGAGAGTCTTCGGTGCCGCGCGTAATATCGAAGGCGGGGGGTCGTTGACTATTATCGCAACGGCTTTGATAGATACAGGTTCCAAAATGGACGAAGTTGTTTTCGAAGAATTTAAAGGAACAGGCAATAGCGAAATTATTTTGGACAGAAAATTATCGGATAAACGTGTGTATCCTGCGATTGATATTACAAAGTCCGGAACGCGCAAGGAAGATTTATTGGTATCCAAAGATACACTTTCAAAAATGTATGTTTTGCGCCGCATAATCAATCCAATGGGAACATTGGAAGCAATGGAATTCTTGTTAGATAAATTAAGATTAACCAAAACTAATGAAGATTTCTTTGCTTCGATGAATCAATAAAACAAAGACCGCCAAAATGGCGGTTTTTTAGTGGAGAAAAAATGAAAAAAATATATTTTATAGTGGCTATAGGCGCCTTGATATTTGGCGCTTATTTTTATGGTGTAAATATTACACATGCAAAATGTCATGAAAAACAATCACAAAATAATTTAGTAGAAATTCAAAATATAGAACAAAACAAAAGGATAATTCATGATACGGTTTATAAAACTGGGATGCGCGATATTCGTCGCATCTTGCACGATAAATACACCATCGCGGAATAGGGCGATTTATAATTGTGATATTATATACGGACATGCATCAGATTGGGATGTAATCAGCGATGATTTGGCCAGGAATATTTATGAACATAATTTAAAGTGTGATGATTAGTCCTTGTATCTTTCGACAACACTTTCTGCGGCATTTTGTATTTTCTGTAATGTCTTTTCGTATGCATCACAATCGCGTGCAATTTCAGATTTATATGAATCACGCATATTAGATGCCATATATGAACAGGCACGCAAATGCCGAACACAATATTCGTGACCTGTATTAAAGGCATTTTGACCGCGAATACGACTTTGCGAATCAGGCCATTCTATGTTCAGTGCATTTTCAATATTAACCCATGGGTTGGTTCCAGTGTAAATACCAATAGTTTGATTCCAATATTCTTTGATTTCATGATTGGTTGCTTCTGGGTTGCTGTATTGCAGTTTTATTATTTGTTGAATTAAATCATCTATTTTGTTTTGATATTTTTCATCGATTTGCGACAGTTTCGCACTGCAATAACAGCGATTGTATGCAGTATCTTCGCGCTGGCAATACATTTCCATACACTCTTTGTAGTCGGCAAAACAACGTTGAGATGATACGCGTCCAGTCGCAGCAGATGTTGTCGTCCTAACAGGTGTTGTGTCGCGTGATGTTGATACAGGATGTGTTCGCGCAGATACAGTTTGCACATTACGACCATTAGATGTGCGTGGATTTGATGTTGTATTTGTCACGCGCGCAGTTATAGAAGTGCCGCGTGGAACAACACGGCGATTATCAGAATTTGTGGTTGAATAAGTGTTCATATTCGTTGTCGCGGCACGTGCATTTGTATTGCGATTAATAACTCTGCGTTTGCCAATCGGTGCGGACGAAATAGAATTGCTGGTATTCGTGGAAATATTTTTTTTGTTTGTGTTGGGTGCCTGGGCATTGTTTAATCTGTATGGATAAACAT
>JAKSTD010000133.1 GCA_024402755.1 Alphaproteobacteria bacterium | reverse complement strand
TGCATATAACCGCATGGTATGATAACGAATGGGGCTTTTCAAATCGCATGTGCGACACAGCCGTCGCAATTGGAAAAACATTGTAAAACAAAAAACCGCCGAAAAGGCGGTTTTTTTATCTGGTTGTCAAAGATTGTTTCAAATTTCTTAAAACATCTAATAATTCTGCTGGAACCGGAACACCCGCATCCCATAATTTTTCACTATCATAAGGAATTTTTTTTTCTTTTATTTCTTGCAGTTTTTCTATCAACGATTTTCTAAATGCATCTCTGGCTTTTTTTGATAATGAATCAACTGCATGCCACATTTGCGTATCTGGTATGATTTCTATACCATCTTTACATTTCTTGGTGCCGTATTTTTTCATGCCTTTAGATTCTTGCCACATTATGCGTGCTTGTTCTTCTTTATCTGTCCCAACGTCCCACAAAGGCTTGTACGAAGCCAATGTCAATGGTGTTTGACGATAACTTAGCCCATATTTTGTGACAGCAAATTTACCTTTGTTGCCCCATATAGAAGGACATCTGTGATCCCCCAAAGCATACATAAGATGCGTGTTTATCTGTGTAGAAACCTCTGGTTCCCAACGCCAATCTAAATTTTCAATTTGCAAATTCCCAATCGTCACTATTTGATAATCAGTAGTCATGCGTATAACACGCTTTAAATAATTTAATAATATATCTTGGGTTTGATTTTTTATGCATTGTTCTATTGTCTGTACCACTTTGTCACCTCTTCTACTGAAGAACAATAACACAAACAAAAAACATGTCAAGTTATCACAAGGATATTTTATGCTTTATTTCGCGGATACGCGCCAATATTTCACGCAACATTAACCAAAGTTATTGATGATAATGTTTTGCATATAACCGCATGGTATGATAACGAATGGGGTTTTTCAAATCGCATGTGTGATACAGCCGTTGCATTGGGAAATTTGATATAAATAAAAAGAAAGCCGTTCGATTTTGAACGGCTTTCTTTATTTCGTATATTGCGTAACTAAATCCAGCAAACTATTCGCGTATTTTCGTTCTGGCAATGTAAAACACTGCTTGGTCAATTCTGCCAAAGCTGCATAAAATTCTGGTGTTTGTGCTATTTTCAGACCGCGTTTTAATTCTTTCTGTTGTTTGTTATAGGCGCTTTGAATGACATTTACTAATTCGTTATATTTATACCAACTTTGTGGATCTGCGGTTACTATAAACTCTAATGGACCTTTTGGATTTCCCCAATTACCAAACCTTTTGGACAATGTCTTATCATCTGGGACATCCGTACGATTAAGAATATCTATGTTTTGACGTAAATGCAAACTGCAGGCCCATGGCCAAAATGCAACTGCGCCATCAACAGTGCCTACACTAAGATTACAGCTGATTGAATATAAATTGATAAAATTATCTTGTTTGGCTAATTCAATAAATTTGTCAGCCATCAGATCCCCATATTTTTGGTCACAAATCATATTTTCACCTTTTGTTTCGATTCAATGTATCAAAAAAATATAAATTGTCAATTTTTTAGTCAAAAAACCAACAATTTTGCGATATGAAAGTGTGAAAGATTGATAATTTAGATTTTATCGGTTTACAATGAAATTTTATGTTTAATTTCACGAATACGTGCCAATATTTCACGCAAATCTTGGTCAGATATCGTTGGCTTTACATTTTTATTTTGGATTTCATGA
>JAKSTD010000132.1 GCA_024402755.1 Alphaproteobacteria bacterium | reverse complement strand
GACAAAACTAGCACAAAAACCGACAATGTCAATTATTTAGATTTCAAATCAAAATTATGGATATAATTGAACGATACACCAATAGATGTATTTGCACCATAATCAACCGCATCACGCGAATGCGCCCTGCGATATTTCACATAAGGCCCCATTGTCAAATCACCCCAAATGTTTGTATCAAGACGCGCCACCGCCAAAAAGTCATAATCTAAATCTTCACCGACATAACGCGAATAAGACAAATATTTTCTGTAATATCCATCAGATGTAAATTTTACACCTTCCCTTAACTTATATTCAATACGCCACCCCGCTTCCACAGCGGACTTACTAACCTTGGCATCAGAATCTGTAAAATCATATTCATACACACCAACGACATACAAACTTTTGAAAATATCGTGATCAAAAAGTGAAAAACCAGCATTTGGACGAATTACATTTCTGCGCGGATTACCTTGGAATTCTGTTTCATATTGCGCGCGCGCAATCGGTCCAAGTTTAAAAGAATCAAAATCCCAACAAGCATACGCAAAATCAGAAGACAATAAAATCTTATCTGCGCTTTCGTCCACGGCCTTTTCTTCCTGGTATGGTCTGATTGTCTGTTTGCCGTATTCCATAAACAAGGAATTATCCCATTTAAATCTGTCATGACCGTATTCCAGTGCGACATCAAAAACACCCTGAATATTTTGCTGATCAGATGCCTTTAACGCAGCAACCGTAGAATTTTGATATTCACCTGGGTTATGAATATCTGTTTTTGTCCAATCCAGTCCAATTCGACGAACATTCAAATTAAATTTATCATCTTTTGGCGCATCTTCCGCCACTGCAACAATCGGCACCAAAGCCATAAACACAACAAGTAATTTTTTCATTTTGCTTTCCTTTTTAGATTTTTATTTCCAAACTTGTAAAACACCACCATTATTCGTATATTTCCATCCCATTTCACGAACAGCAGCCATAAATTTTGATTGATAATTTAATGGCAACTTTGCAAGAATTTGATTTCCCGAGATTGTTTGGGTTTCTATTTCCACTTTACCTTCGCGGGTAATACGTTTTAATTCCGCCCAATCAGCCAGACCATTTGGAACAACCATCAATACCATAAATTTTTCACTTGTTTCTTCCAGGGGTATCCAGTTTTGAATTCCTGCCCTGTCCAGCCATTTTTTTGCTGCCATATTATCAACGACCATCGTAATATTCGCGGAATAAGTATCAGATGAAATCTGTTCATTAGAAACACTGGTTGAAGAAATAAGATTCATCAATTCATCACTAGAGGTATCATATATCAAACCATTCAATTCTGCAGATTGTGCATATTGCGATAAAACATTGTATAAAATTTGTCGCCGCGCAAGATTTGCTGCATTTATTTTCGCACTGGCTGCCGTATCACTTGTCTGACTTACTGGCACAGTCGCACTTAATTCGATACCAAACGCAGTTCCCGCCACACAAAATAGCGCAACCATGGCAACGAATAATTTTCTTAAATATATTTTCACAAAATCCCCCCTTAGAACCTAGCACTTAACCCCAAACGAATTCCCATAGATTTATATACAGATTCGATTTCTTTATTACTTTTATATTTCCAACCTGCTGCTTTTGCCTCTTTCAAAGACAGCATATTTTGGTATTCCGTCTCTGTTAAACCTTCACCGCTATTATAATTTGTTTCCAAAGAATACAAAAGCGC
>JAKSTD010000131.1 GCA_024402755.1 Alphaproteobacteria bacterium | reverse complement strand
TTCACTGATGGCATCGTGTTTGTTTTTATCAATTATTGAACGCAGAAGTGCAGACTCACTAGTGTTCCACAGCCATAAATGATATGTTTCATTATCATGCAAATGATTTAAGTTTAATATTTGTTCTGGGTTTGGAAAAGTCAAGGTATCAATTAAAAACACTATTTTTGAATCAAGACCTTTGCTGCCATGCACAGTCATTATACGCACACCTGTGGATATGTCCATATCGCGCTTAATTTCACTATCGCCCGTTATAAACCATTTCAAAAAGTGATACAGCGTCCCTGGTTGTGTCCTTTCATAAGCCAAACACATTGTTAAAAATTCTTCCAACGGATCGATAACATGTTTTCCAAGCGCAGAAATAATTTTATCTCTGTTATTGTTTTTATTTAAAACATAAGTAAAAAATGAATACGGCGCCATTTTTTTTGATTGATTTATAATGTCTAGCAAATCTTCATAAATATCTGGATATAAATCGCGCAAAACATCGAACACAGTCAACAAATTATCAACATTTTTATTTTTACATAAATTAAAAATATCTCGTTCTTTCAATCTATAAAAAGGACTTTTTAACACACAACACAAACTGTAATCATCTGTGTTATTAATACAAAATCTAACCAAATACAACATATCTTTTATGGCAGAAAATTCGGGCAACTTTATTCTGTCGTTACCGGCGATATCTACATTGCGCTTTTTTAATGCCATGGACAACAAATCCACAAAGGCACCGCGTTTTTGAACCAAAACCATTATATCTTTTGGGTTAATATTTTCTACTTTTACCAAATGCTCAATTTTGTCCGCCAGCATATTTACATAAAGTTTGTTTTTTGTCGTCCCTGTTTCATCGCACTTAAACACATCGTGTATTTCGACCAACCCAGAGGCACCAACCCTGTGACATTTGTGTTTATTATTATAAAAAGCAGTATTATTTACTATATCAGGACAGCCAAAAAAGCAATCAACAGTATCTAATATCGGTTTTGTTGAACGAAAACTTTGGTCCAGCGAGATTTCTTTTATTGTTCTGTAATTTTGTTTTATTTGATTTGCGATTGCCTGACGACTGACCGCAAAAGCGCGCGGGTCTGCGTTTTGAAAGCCATATATCGATTGTTTGGTGTCACCAACAACAAATATTGAACGGTTGTTTTCCGTATCGCCGTCGGTAAAAAAATCACCTGCCAGATTGCGCAAGATATTCCATTGTTCAGGACTAGTATCTTGCGCCTCGTCTACCAAAATATGCGACAAAGAAACATCTAGTTGAGACAATACCCACCCCATAACATCCGGTTTTTCAAAAAGTTTTTGCGTAAACAAAATTAAATCTTCAAAATCAAGCAAATTATTTTCTTGCTTTATCGCCTTGTATGTGTCCGAAAAAGCCCTTGCCAAATCAAATAAAGCAACGGTATCATCAAAAATTTTTTTGTTTAATAAATATTGCTGAATATTGTATACGCGAGATGCTTCTTTGAAAAACGTCTCGTCTTTGAAAAAGTTTTTGTTTATTTCGTTTTGTTGGGTTAAATATAAATTTTTGTATTTATCAAAATCTATACTTTCCTTTGTAATAACAGGTGCTGCCGCATCGTAAAAAAACAAACCTTTTCCGCCACACAAACGTTCAACCTCACCGCAAAGTCCGTCAGACGTCAACGGTCCGGTTGCAATTATCACAAACTCATCATCATTTATTTTTGTTACTTCTTCGTTTA
>JAKSTD010000130.1 GCA_024402755.1 Alphaproteobacteria bacterium | reverse complement strand
AAGGCAACAAGAGAGCAAAAGTTGCTTATGACGTATTTATTCACAGAATTAAGCATTATGTAGGCGCTTATCTTGCAGAACTCGGCGGAGCTGATGCCATTGTATTTACTGCTGGTGTTGGCGAAAACGATGAAAAAAAAAAAAAAAAATTCTGCGAAGGGTTGGAAGAATTGGGAATCAAATTGGATAGAGATGCCAACAGAAATGCTCTGGCACGCAAAGGTGTCGATGAAGCAATTATCAGCACACCTGATTCCAAGGTAAAAATCATGATGATTGCAACAAACGAAGAATTAGTTATCGTAGAAGACACAATCGCGATTATGAATGGGACTTATAATCCAGACCATTTAAAAATGAATTATTCGTTTTCAAAAGCAAAATAAACAAAGAAAAAACTGGCGCGATTGCGCCAGTTTTTTTTATTGTATAACATCGCAAAAATTTGCTAAGTTTATAGTATGGACAAAGAAATTTTTGATTTTTTTTATACTGATTTACAATTTATACATGGTGTTGGACCCGTACTTGCCGCGAAGTTTAATGATGTATTAGGTGGTCGGCGCGTGCTTGATTTTTTACTGCATATTCCATCTTATGTTCGTCCGCGCGAAATTCTTGATTCTGTGGTAAATGCAAATGTTGGTGATACAATCACTATTTCTGTGATGGTAAAATCTCATAAAAAAGGTGGCTTTTTCAAAGGGCATCGCAGACCAACGCAAATTGTATGTGCTGATAAATTTGCGGCGCCGATAACGATACAATTTTTTAATGTGAATTATCTTGATTATTGGATAAATAAATTACCAGTTGGACAATGGCGAATAGTCAGCGGTAAATTAGATGCATCAAATAAAAATGGTGCAATTATAAATCATCCTGATTTCATAGAAATTCCAGAAAATGCGTCTAAAATACCAACACACCAGGCGATATATCCATCTGGCGAAGGGTTAACCCAAAAAACTTTTGCGAATGTTCGTAACCAAATTTTCAATATAATTCACGAACGCATAAATGCGAATAACACCAGCGCAAATATGCTGGAATTTATTGATGCACTGGAACATGTTCATTTTCCAGAAACTAATGACGATTTGGCACCGAATTCCATATATGTTGCAAAGTTGGCTTATTGCGAATTATTCGCCCACCAGAGTGCGATTGCAATAAACCGGTCTATTCGTAAGGCACAAACAAATAAACGCGCCCTGCGCACAAAAAAACACGATTTAATTGATAAGTTTTATAATATATTGCCATTTAGTTTAACAAATGCCCAACAAAGAACGATTGATGAAATTTTTGCGGACTTTAATCGTTCTACCCCAATGATGAGGTTGGTCCAGGGCGATGTTGGTTCTGGGAAAACTATGGTGGCATGTGCAGCAATGGTAAAGATGGCAGAATCAGGTGCGCAAAGTGTTTTATTGGCACCGACAGATACACTGGCACAGCAACATTTTGCAAAATTAAAACCGATATGTGATAAACTTGGTTTGGTATGCGATGTTTTAACTGGTCGCGACAAAGGCACAATTCGGCGAGAAAAGTTAATATCATTAAAATCTGGGCGAACAAAAATTGCGATTGGAACTCATGCGCTTTTTTCCGGGGATGTGGAATACAAAGATTTGGGATTGGTTGTGATTGATGAACAACATAGATTTGGTGTTCAACAGAGAACGACTATGCGTGAAAAAGGACACAATCCAGAGATGTTGGCATTATCTGCGACACCGATCCCACGGAC
>JAKSTD010000013.1 GCA_024402755.1 Alphaproteobacteria bacterium | reverse complement strand
AATCCAGATGGAACTTTGCGCGCATTATCAAAAGCTGCCGCAGTAATAATGAATGTGTGTGGTGGAAAAATTGTCAATGTTCGTTGTGCTGGTCGTGTATTATATACACCAGAATCTGTCGTTTACACCCCATCGCTGTTTGAAAAAAAGACTGGGTTAAAACTGGACGAAAAAACACAAAAAAATATTTTAGAAAAACTTCATTTTGAAATAAAAGAAGATAAACAAGGTAATTGGATAATTACACCAAATCCGCAAAGAACAGATGTTGTGATACCAGAAAACATAGTGTCTGAATTGATACGAATTTATGGTTATGACAAGGTTGGTTTAAACAACATTGTTTTACAAGAAAAAATATCTAATCGTGATAAAATTGAAAATAAAAACTGTATCGGTTTAAAAACACATTTGGTAAATCGTGGATTAAATGAATCAATTACATTTGGTTTTGGTAGTTCAAAATTAGAAAATTTATTGATAGATAAACCAATTATTCGTATCGCGAATCCGATTACTGTTGATTTAGATACTGCCAGAAATAATTTGTTGGAAAATCTTTTGGTTGCTGTTGCAAATAATGAAAAACGTGGTTTTCCTGATTTAAATATGTTTGAGATGGGGACTGTGTTTGATGGTGATATGCCAGGTGAACAACATGTATCAATTTGTATAGTTCGCAGTGGAGAGACATCACCGCGGCATTGGCAAAAACGCAATCGCGACATTGATGTTTTTGATGTCAAGGCAGATATAGTTTCATTACTTGGCGCACAAAAATATACAATCGAAACAAATAATGCACCGCGTTGGGCACACCCATTTAAATACGGTAGAATTGTCCAGGGTAAAAAGATTTTGGGTGAATTTGGACAACTTCATCCAAATGTGGCAAAACAAATGCATATTAAAACCAAAGTTTATGTCGCTTTGGTGGATAATATAGAAAATCTGCCACAAAACCCAAAAAATAAAAAAATACCGATTACAGAATTTATGCCGATAACGCGTGATTTTGCATTTGTTGTTGATAATAATTTTGCAGCTGAAAAAATTATCTCTACGGCTGTATCTGCCGATTCCAGAATTTTTGATGCTGTGATATTTGATGCATTTGATATGGGGGACGGTAAAAAGTCCATTGCTTTTACAGTGACAATTTACCCAGATAGCAATATGTCGGATAAAGAATTACTGGAAATTCAAGATAAAGTGATTAAAGAGATAGAAAAAAAATGCGGTGCAAAATTACGCGCATAAAAAAACCGCCGATACGGCGGTTTTTTATTTCTGTATTGTATGGTTTTCTAGCATATATGATGTTAAATCACGATTTAATTCACAGGCGTTCTTGATAGATATCGCATCACACCCATAAAAAGTATATGTACCTTTGTTATTGGTCGAAATAATAACACCGCTACCTTTGACCAGTTGACCATGTTTTTCTGTGCCGGGTAATTTCATTTTGCTGGCCAGTTCAAAACCTTCAACAAACCATTCATTATATACTATGCGTATGTCTTTGATGGTGTATTCACATGTAATAACTTCTGAAACGCCATTTGGTTTATAGTTAACATTTCGGAAAACAAAACATTGGGTATTTTTATCCCTGACCATATATCCCGCAAGTTCTTTAATTTTATCGCGTTGTGTGAACATAAAAAAACCTTTTAGTTTTTTTATCCGGCCATCACTTGCACAGAGTAATTGTAAAGGAATATAATGAAAAAATCAATAGATTACTTGATTTTCAGTAAAAAAAATAGTATAAGTTAAAATATGGATAAAAAAACAATAATCATTATTAAATAAACTGGCACTGCGCTTTGGCGGGGGCTGGGGCGCGTAAGGCGCCGTTTTTTATGCAACAAAGGGCAAACAGATGGCATATACAAAAACAGAACCAAAAGT
The DNA here is from genome assembly GCA_024402755.1 of Alphaproteobacteria bacterium. GTDB lineage: Bacteria > Pseudomonadota > Alphaproteobacteria > Rs-D84 > Rs-D84 > Enterousia. The sequence continues at coordinate 6,250 of JAKSTD010000013.1, read as the reverse complement.
AAATTTTGCGGAACTTGAACATCAAATCATAGATTTTTGGCGCACTGATAATACTTTCCATAAATCTTTGGAAAGAACAAAAATGGGTGAAGAATTTAATTTTTATGATGGTCCGCCATTTGGAAACGGTTTGCCACATTGGGGGCATTTGGGTGTAAGTGCAATTAAAGATATGGTATCGCGTTTTCAAACAATGAACGGAAAACATGTTGTTCGTGAACTTGGGTGGGATTGTCATGGATTGCCTGCGGAAAATAGTGTTGAAAAAAAGCAGGGTAAAAGCGCAAAGGATATTGTTGCAACTGATGGAATTGCCGCTTTTTGTGATTTGTGCCGTGTAGATGTTATGACTTATACTAATGAATGGTTGCGTTTTATTGAACGCATTGGTCGTTGGGTTGATGGTGGTGATGATTTCGGTTACAGAACCATGGATAAAAATTATATGGAATCTGTAATATGGGCGCTGAAAAAATTGTATGATATGGGTTTGCTTTACAAGGACTTCAAGGTTAATCCATTTGATTGGAAACTTGGAACGGTTTTATCAAACAGCGAAGCATCTAGTGAATATCAAGATATCGTTGATGATACTGTGACGGTTTGGTTTGAACTGGAAAACGGCGACCGGGCGATTGCATGGACAACCACACCATGGACACTGCCGGCAAATTCTGCACTGGCTGTGAATCCAAATATGATTTATGTTCGACTTCGTCACGATGATGGGCATGTTTATGTTTTGGCAGAAAGCAGAGTAAAAGCGTATGATAAAATATTTGCAAATTCTGAAAAACTGGGGACTGTAAAAGGTAGCGAATTGGTTGGTTTACATTATAAACCAATATTCCCATATTATAAGGAAATCGCAAAAGATGGGCATGGTCTTTACACTGTAATTTCTGGTGATTATGTCAGTGACAGTGACGGAACCGGTATTGTTCATATTGCACCTGCATACGGTGAAGACGACTATTTTGTGGCAAAGGCGATAGATGCAAAATTTCCAGTTATTTTAAATGTTGACGATTATGGTAATTTTGATGAAACTGTGACTGATTGGGCGGGTGAAAATATCTTTGTTGCGAATCCAAAAATTATTGATTGGTTGCGCGCCAAGGGTATTTTGGTTAAAAAAGACCAACATAAACACAGTTATCCTTTTGGTCCAAGAAGCCATGAAAAATTAATCTATCGCGCAACAGATGCCTGGTATATTGATGTTCCAAAAATTCGTGAAAGATTGGTTGAAATAACGAAAAATGAAACGATGTGGACATCTGCTGGTAATCGTTTTATGGCATGGATTGAAAATGTGCGTCCATGGGGAATTTCCAGAAACAGATTTTGGGGTGTTCCATTACCAATTTGGGAAAAAGACGGTGAATATAAAATCTTTGGTTCAATTAAAGAAATGGAAGATTTCTTTGGTGTTAAAATAGATGATTTGCATCGTCCAACATTAGATGCTTTGACCAAAGATGGCTGGCATCGTATAATAGATGTGCTTGATTGTTGGTTCGAAAGTGGCTCTATGCCATTTGCACAATTACATTATCCATTTGAAAATGTTGATAAATTTGAAAAAACTTTCCCGGCAGATTATATCATCGAAGGTCAAGACCAAACACGCGGATGGTTTTATTCTTTGATGGTTATGGCGGTTGCGTTGTTTGATAAACCTGCGTTCCGTGTTGTATCTGCAAATGGTATGATATTGGATGAACAAAAACGCAAATTTGCTAAATCTTTGCATAATTATTCTGACCCAAGTGAACAATTTGAAATATACGGTGCAGATGCCATTCGTTTGTTTATCCAGGGCAGTAATTTTATGAAAGCAGAAGGTGTTTGTGTTGATAAAGAAGGTAAAGTATTTAATGATGCAATTAAAACGATTTTAACACCGCTTTGGAATGCGTATCACTTCTTTACGCTTTATGCTAATGCAGGGAATATTACCGTAGAACATGAACCAGACAGAGAAAATTTATTGGATAAATATATTTTATCCGAATTAAATGAATTGGTAAAAATAACAACAAAATCTTTGAACGATTATAAACCAGATATCGCGGTCAAAGAATTTGTGCGTTTTCTTGATATATTAAACAACTGGTACATCCGCCGTAATCGTGACAGATTCTGGGATGAAGATGAAAGTGCGTTTGAAACATTGCATTATGTTCTTGTCGATTTCTGTAAAATTTTGGCACCATTTGCCCCGTTTATCAGTGAATATATCTTCAAGAATCTAACAGGTAAAGAATCTGTGCATCTTGAAGATTGGCCAAATGCAAAAGACACTGATATCAAGATATTACAAGATATGCGCCGTATACAGATGATTGTGTCAACCGGGAAACAGTTGCGGGAACAATATAAATTGCGCAATCGTCTGCCGCTTGCAGATGTAACCATTGCCGGTGTAAATATGGAAGAATATGCAGATATTATACGTGATGAATTAAATGTCAAAGAAGTCAAATTTGTTGATAATATCAAATCTGTCGCAGATTCTTTTGTGTATTTAATTACACCAAAAATAGGTACTCGTCTTGGTGGGGCATTAAAAGATATAATTCCAGCGGTTAAACGCGGTGATTATACTTTGGATGGTGACAAATTGATTGTTGGTGAATATACATTAAATGCGGATGAATTTGAAAATCGCCTGACTGTCAAAGATGGTGTGACCGGTGCCGCCTTGCCAGATAATACCGCGGTTGTTGTTTTGAATACAGAAACAAATGGCGAATTATTGGCAGAAGGTCTGGTGAACGATGCATTGCGCTTTATCCAAGATTCACGCAAAGCCGCAGGACTGGATGTTTCTGACAGAATAAAAATGACCTTTACGGCAGATTTTGCACTGTTCCGCGCAATAGATGCACATAAAAAACGCATTATGCACGATGCATTAATTGTTGAAATGAATCCTGGAATGGCGGAACAATTCACAACAACTATCGAAGAATATAATTTTGCAATCGATATTGAAAAAGTGAAATGAAAAGACAAAAAATAACTCTATCACCGGATATTTATTTTGAAAATGTTCCAAAGACATTGAATATGAATATCCGGTCAGAGTTGTATGCAATAAATGAATTTACTTTTGCGGTGGCTGTGATTTTATCAGCCCAGGCGACTGATAAAAAAGTCAACGAAGTCACCCCAAACCTTTTTAAAATTGCATCAACCCCAGATAAAATGTTGGAATTGGGTTTGGATGAATTAAAAAAACAAATCAAAGTAATTTCTTTTTTTAATAACAAGGCAAACAATATCATAAAACTTGCCATGCAATTAAAAGATAAAAACAGCGATGATTTGAATTATAAATTTCCACAAAAATACCATAATCGCGCGGAATTGATGAAATTGGCTGGTGTTGGTCAAAAGACAGCAAATGTAATAATGAATGTTTTATGGAATGCGCCTAATATTGGTGTGGATACGCATGTATTCCGCAATGCACATCGATATAGTTGGGTTGATGAAAAAGATAACACACCAGAAAAAGTCGAAGAAAAATTATTAAAAATAATCCCGAAAAAATACCATGCAATCGTCAATCATGTAATGGTTTTGCATGGTCGATATACATGCAAAGCATTGCGCCCAGATTGTATAAACTGTCCAGTAAACAAGTGGTGTAATTCGATAGATAAAAACATATAATACTATCGGCGGCCTGCCACCCGTAGCGTCATAGACGCGAAGGGTGGTGCCGGTTATAGGACTTGAACCTACGACCCCCTCATTACGAATGAGATGCTCTACCAGCTGAGCTAAACCGGCGAATGAGAAAATCATAGTATATATTTTTACTTATTTCCACATTTAATTTTGCGCAAAACAACCATTATGCCAGTAGGTGTAATACCTGGTATACGGGGCAGTGCAGCAATATTTTCAGGACGCGCTTTTGTTAGTTTTTCAATCAATTCATTTGTTAACCCGGGTAATGATTTATAGTCAAAATTGGATGGGATTTTTAATTCACTGTCGCGTTTATAGTTTGCGATTTCGCGTTCATTTCTTGCGATATAGCCTGCATAAAATTTGTCATTTTCGTGTGCCACTTTTTCACGCGATTTTTTTAATTTTTTATAAGTGTTTAAATCTATCAATCCCAGGTTTTGTGCCGTATAGCCCAATCGTAATATTGCGTTATCTGCGCGTAAATTAAGACGATATTCCGCCCGTGAAGTAAACATACGATATGGTTCATCAACACCCAGTGTTGTTATGTCATCAATCAAAACCCCAATCATAGAATTAGTTCTATCTAAATTCAATGTATCAAGATTTAATGCGTATGCCGCGGCATTCGCGCCTGCAACAAGACCTTGGGCGGCGGCTTCTTCATAACCACTTGTTCCATTTATTTGCCCTGCAAAAAAAAGTCCCGTAATATCTTTTGATTCCAATGTTGATTTAATCACGCGCGCATCAATCGCATCATATTCAATCGCGTATCCATATCGCGCAATACGGGCATTTTCAAGACCTGGAATTGTGCGTATCCATTTATCTTGGATATCACTTCCAAAAGATGTTGAAATACCATTTGGATAAATCAAATTGCTGTTAAAACCTTCGGGTTCTAAAAAAACATGATGGGTTTTGTGTTCTGGGAAACGCATAACTTTATCTTCCAAAGATGGACAATACCGTGGCCCAAGACCTGTTATATCGCCATTATACATCGGTGCGTTTTTAATGTTTTTACGAATAATATTATGCGTTTTTTCATTTGTATGCGTAATAAAACATTTTTCATTATATTTATTTTTTTTATTGCCCAACCCAAACCAATCATGGGGGTTATCGCCTGGTTGTTCTTCGCATACACTAAAATCAATGCTGTCGCGATATATACGTGCTGGGGTTCCAGTTTTAAGGCGCAATAATTCAAACCCTGCCTTTTTCAAAACACTTGAAATATGCGTATCGTTTTCTTGGTATTCGCCATTGTCCATTAAACGACCAGATGGGATTTTTTCTTTGCCACGCGTGACCAGCCCGCCCAAAAAAGTTCCAGTTGTTAAAACGATGGATGTGGCACGATACTTGCCATTGACGGTTTTATTTTTTAAATCTAAATCAACCACAGATTCAAAAATAACAGTTAAATTTTCTGTGTCGTTTAAAATTTTCATCACCGCATCATGATAAAAATTTCTGTCAATTTGTGCGCGCAGTGCCTGGGTTGCTGCGCCGTGTGTTGCATTCAATGTTCGCCAATGAATACCCGCGCTATCTGCGGCATTTGGCATAACACCACCAAGTGCCGACATTTCCGCAACCATTTGGGATTTCCCAGGGCCACCGATTGACGGATTACAAGAAAGAGCGCCAATATCACTTTCGCGCATTGTTAGTAACAATGTTTTTGCACCACGGCGCGCAGATGCCGCTGCTGCCTCAACACCTGCATGTCCACCACCGATAATGATGCAATCAAATTTTTTCATTGATTAAAATCGTCCCATACCACCGTTCACATGAATTGTTTGTCCATTGATATATGATGCTTCATCACTTGCCAAAAACACACAAGCATTTGCAACATCAATCGGTTCGCCAAAACGACCCGCCGGAATTTGTTCCAGATATTTTTTCTTTAATTCGTCTGGCAAAACATCTGTCATAGGTGTTTTGATAAAGCCCGGTGCAATCGCATTTGCGGTGATTCCACGCGAAGCAACTTCAGGCGCGATTGATTTAGTCATTGCAATAATTGCGCCCTTAGATGCCGCATAATTCGCCTGTCCTGCACCACCCACAACACCAACGATTGATGCCATATTAATAATACGACCAAATCTTTGTTTCATCATGGGCATCAATGCTGCGCGACACAACTTAAATGTTGCGCGTAAATTAGTATTCAAAACATTATCAAATTGTTCGTCCGACATGCGCATCATCAATGTATCCGCAGTAATCCCTGCGTTGTTGATTAAAACATCTATGCGGCCTGATTTTTCAATTACATCACTAATCAATTTTTCAGCAGTGCCTTCCGCTGATAAATCGGAAACGATTTTTATAAAAGAATCATCAAAAGCAGATAATTTTTCTGCACTGCGTCCAGTTATAATCACGGTTGCACCCGCTGCTTTCATTTGCCCAGCGATTGCACCACCAATACCACCAGTGGCACCTGTTATTAAAACAACTTTATCTTTTAAATTGAACATGTTATATCTCCAATTTTTCTGTTATTATTTTATCGGTT
>JAKSTD010000129.1 GCA_024402755.1 Alphaproteobacteria bacterium | reverse complement strand
CGAAGCAATTGCATATATATATCTCGCGATTGGCGAACATTTGAAGTTGCCCAGATACGAAGTTTCTAATTGTGCTATGCCGGGTTTTGAATGTCGGCACAATCAAAATATATGGAACGGTGAACCGTACATTGGAATTGGTCGTGGTGCGGCAGGTCGTGTATTTATGAATAATATTTGGTATGAACAAAAGGGTTCAAATGAATTGTTTAAAAAATTAAGTGATGACACACGCAGCATAGAAAAAATCTTAACAGGCCTCAGAACTTTGCGTGGTGTTAAATTAACAGAAGATGTGAAAAAACAAATAAATCTTGATTGGGTTTTGTCACACAAAGATTTGGTTGAAATTGAAAATGAATATTTGCATACTAGCATGCGTGGTTTATTAATTTTGGACGACATAATAACGGACATAATAAAATGAAAAATAAATTGTTAAACATAATTGGGATAGTTGCCGTATGTATTGCGGTTTTAATAGTTGTATTTGTTAAAAAGGAGAAAGTAATGCAATCTGGAATCAAAATTGAAAATATGGACATCAGTGTTAATCCAGGAAATGATTTTTATGATTTTGCGACATCTGGTTGGCGCAATAATAATCCGCTGCCGGATGATTATACGCGCTTTGGTTCTTTTGAAGTTTTGATTGAAGAAAATAATAAACGCGTTCGTGATATTGTTGAAAATGATACTGGAAAAATAGGTATGCTTTATAATATCGCGATGGATGAGAAAAAATTAAATACGGATAAAACACAACCTGTTCAAAAATATTTAAATGAAATTAATGAAATAAAAACCAAAGATGATTTGCCAAAATATTTGGGAAAAATGCACCGTTTTTCATCTGCATTCTGGGGGGATGGTGTTGGATTGGATGAAATGGACAGTGATCATTATCTTTATAATATCGGTCAGGGTGGAATCGGGCTGTCGCGCGATTACTATTTTGATGATGATGCAAAATCAAAAAGTGTTCGTAAAAAATATAAACAATACATCAAAGATATAATGAATAATTTTGGAATAGGGGTTGATGCAGAAAAATTATATGCACTGGAAGAACGGATGGCTAAATCTTTTTATAAAAAAGAAAAACTGCGTGACCCATTGGCGAATTATCATAAAAAATCTTATGCAGAATTAAAAAGCGAATTACCGGGTTTTGATTGGGATATTTATTTCAATTCGCGTGGGATAAGACCAGAATTTATAAACATTGCGCAAATTGAACCGATAAACGAATCGATTGCGATAATTAACGATACTGATTTAGATTTAATAAAAACATATTTAAAATTTAAAATCGTAAATGGTGCAACTTCGTTTTTAGATGATAAAACATATAATATCGCATTTGATTTTTATAATCGTGAAAGGGCGGGAAAAAAAGAAAAAAAACCACGGTGGAAGCGGGCGGTTGCTATGATTGATGGCTCGCTGGGTGAAATGGTCGGGCAAATTTATGTAAAAAAATATTTTCCAGCAAGCGCAAAAAAGCGCATGGAAAAATTGGTAAAAAATTTACAGCGCGCATATGAATCACGAATAAAAAATCTGACTTGGATGAGCGATGATACAAAAAAATCAGCACTGGAAAAATTGAACAAGTTTAATGCGAAAATTGGATATCCTGATAAATGGCGTGATTATTCAAAATTGGAAATAAAAAACGATTCACTTTATGAAAATATGATGCGGGTCAGTGAATTCGAAGATGTGTTTTGGTTAAACAAAGTTGGCAAAGAAAAAGATGCAACAATATGGTATATGAACGCACACGAAGTT
>JAKSTD010000128.1 GCA_024402755.1 Alphaproteobacteria bacterium | reverse complement strand
AATAAGTCAAAGGGGACAGACACCAGTGACGGGGAAGTGAGACAGAAGGGACACATACTGCTGACCCATAGGCTCATATAGGAAAATATAAAATCCCAAAGAATTTACAAATTTGCGAATTCTTTGGGATTTTTTGATATATCCTTTTTATCTATTTATATTTCTATATTATTAGCATGGAATTTTGATTTATGGTCATGATTTACCAGATTACAGGAATTTGGCGGCTTATACACCACCAGTTGCGACACGCTTGTATGCTGCGGATGGTTCGTTGTTGATTGAATATGCCGAAGAAAGACGCGTTTTCATTGATTTTGAAGATATGCCACCACAACTTATTAACGCGTTTATTGCCGCCGAAGACCAAAATTTCTGGACACATCCTGGAATTGATTTGCGTGGAATAATTCGCGCTAGTTTTAATAATGGCATGCATGCATTGGGATTTGATACTAAATTTACTGGGGCATCAACCATTACACAACAGGTTGCAAAGAATTTCTTTTTATCTTCGGATAGAACCATTTCCAGAAAGGTTAAAGAAGCAATACTTGCCTTGCGTCTGGAACGCAGTTTTTCGAAAAAACATATTATGACACTTTATCTTAATGAAATATTCTTGGGTGCGCGCGCGTATGGTGTCGGGTCGGCTGCGTTGATGTATTTTAATAAGCCGGTTAAAGATTTAAGTTTGGCTGAATGTGCTTTTTTGGCATCGTTGCCAAAGGCGCCTAATGACAGAAATCGTGCAACCGAGCGCAGAAGTTATGTATTACGACGTATGGGTTCGGATGGCTATATCACAAAAGAAGAAGCGCAAGTTGCCGCGGCGGAACCGTTAAATATTAATTCTGGGTTTACCGCACAAATGGAACCGGAATTTCAATATTTTGCTGAAGATGTCCGCCGCAATTTATTGGAAAAAATTGGTCGCGAAACTTTGTATAACCAAGGTCTTTATATAAAAACAACGATTATTCCAGAATTGCAACGCGCGGCAGCAGCAGCTTTGAACAAAGAATTGGATGCGTATAACAGCAATAAATCTGCAAAAGAACCGAAATTGCAAGGTGCTATTATCGCGATGAATCCGCATACTGGTCGAATTGTCGCGATGTCTGGTGGTCGTTCTTTTCATGAAAGTTCTTTTAATCGCGCAACCCAGGCATATCGCCAGGTTGGCTCTACCATAAAACCGTTTGTATATTTGGCTGCGCTGGAAAAAGGATATAGTCCAGAAGCACTGATTTTGGATGCACCGATTGTTGGGTGGCGCGAAAATAACAAAGAATGGCGTCCTGAAAATTATGATAAGAAATTTATGGGCAATATCCCATTAAGGTTTGCATTGGAAACATCGCGTAATGTACCTGCTGTGCGATTAATAGAACAAATTGGGGTTCGGGATGCGATTGATGCTGCACAAAGATTTGGTGTTTATCCAAAGGACTTAAAGACATTAAATGAATCCATGGCACTGGGGAGTGGTGAAACAACATTGGAAAAATTGGTGTTGGGATATTCTGCGTTCGTTAACGGTGGACACGCAATAGAACCAAAAATGATAGATTATATTGAAGACAGATACGGTAATGTTATCGGTGGACAAAAACATCACCAAATTGAATGGAACGAATCGCTTTTACCACCAGATACCAGCGAACAATCAGAACCATTGTCTGATGCGCAAAGTTTGTACCAGTTGGTTTCTATTTTACAGGGTGTTGTTGAACGCGGAACTGGTAAGCAAGCGCGTATCGAAGGTCATACAATCGCTGGAAAGACAGGTACCACGAACGATGTCAAAGATGTTTGGTTTGTTGG
>JAKSTD010000127.1 GCA_024402755.1 Alphaproteobacteria bacterium | reverse complement strand
CTGGTTTGTTGCCAGTTTGAAGTGCAGATAACGTTGTTGGGGATGTTTTGGAAAGAAATGGAATGTCACACTTTCTTATCGATTAAACAGAAAAATATAATCATGTGACTTATTTTATGGATGCAGAAAGAAACATGAATTATAAAATGGAAGAAAAAGTTTTGATACCTTCGCCAGATATACCAACTTTTGATAAAAAGCCGGAAATGGCGGCAAATACAATTACCAAGGCGCTTTTGCCAAGATTATTGAATTTTGATGTTGTGTTGTTAAATTTTGCAAACGGTGATATGGTTGGACACACTGGGAACGAAAAAGCAGCAATAAAAGCAATGGAATGTTTGGACAAACAATTAAAAAAGATTGTGCCGGCTGTATTAAAATTAGATGGTGCTGTTTTAATTATCGCCGACCATGGAAATGCAGAGCAAATGTGGGATGATAAACATAATGTTCCGCTGACTTCACATACAACAAATCCTGTGCGTTTTATAATGGTTTCAAATGGTAAATATACCGCACATAATGGCGGATTAAAAGATGTTGCGCCAACAATATTAAAATTATTAAACGTCAAACAACCGAAAGAAATGACCGGAAAATCATTGATTGATTAAAAAAACGCATCAAATGCGGTTTTTTTATCTGATTTTTGGTCCGTTTTGTTGTACATCATATATTCTTTGTGCGTGTGTGATGTTGTGAACAACAAAATATTTGTTTCTATGTGGATCTTTTTGTAATAACACCCTGTCGCCCGGTTGCAGACCAACCAAAACAAGTGATACTTGGTACATGGCTTCAGATGTGTCAAGTTCTAGCAGTTCAACTTTGTTGCCATATACAAATAATTTGTTGTCTTGTTGACCTTGAACAACTGCGTATTCATAATTATGATCTTTGTAATCGGCCTTTTTTGTCCATATCATACCATTTCGTACATATACATGTTCTACATCAAATATATCACCTTTGCGTATAGTTAGCTGAGAAGGATTGTTAATAATTTGGGACCAACAAGTTTTATTGTATGGTGTTTTATTATAACGGTCCAATGAAATTGTATAACATTCAGCACAATATGTTTCAAGTATCATTACAGATTTTATTACTGACATTTTGTTTCCCTTTTGGTTGTTCTTTGTTTTTTAAAAAAATCACGTAGTATTTTGGAAGATTGGTCCGCATATTCTGGGGTTTGAATAATGTTTGGTTTCCACAGGTGTTTGTCTGTTTCAAATATGCGGGCATTTGAAGTTATACCCCCGCCCTTTTCGTCTATGGCTGCGAAATAAATATTTTTTATGCGTGCAAACGAAGCAGCTGTGGCACACATAGCACATGGTTCCAATGTCACATATAAATCGCATTCGTCCAAAAATTTTTGATTTAGTTTTTTGCACGCTTTGTTAATAGCAACTATTTCAGCATGCAAAGTTGGATTTTTAGATTTTTGCACCCTGTTTTCACCACGCGCGATGATTTTTCCTTCGCGAACAATAATTGCACCGATTGGAACATCATCGTGAGAAAGTGCTTTTTTTGCTAAAATAAATGCTTGATTCATAAAATTCATAAGATACACTTTATACTATGAAATCAAATTTGCAAATTATTTCTGGAAAATATAGGGGTAAGAAATTGTGCTTGCCCGCTGACGCACGTCCAACCCAGAATATGGCGCGTGGTGCGATATTTAATGTGTTGAACAGCATTATGGACACAAGTAGCGCGATTTCTGTATGGGATGCGTTTGCAGGGTCTGGTGCATTTGGGACGGAATGTTTGTCGCGCTTTAATAATCCAATGGTCGTTTTTACAGTATAAAGAATACTTCGGTAAACATTTTAAGAG
>JAKSTD010000126.1 GCA_024402755.1 Alphaproteobacteria bacterium | reverse complement strand
GGTTTTTAACTGGTTTCCCATGGAACCCGATATCTAATATAACAATGAATATGCCGGTTGTGATAAATTCGATTTCTTTGTGGGGGTCAATCGGATTAAGTTTTATAATTATTGGTTTGGTTGCTTCTTTTGTAGAGTTGTGTCGTAATAAATCAAGAAAATCGTGTTGGCTAGTTTTTATTATGTATATTGTTTTAATGTTTATTGGATGTGTTTACGGGGCGCATAATATGCGAATATCTAACAATGAAAATATGTCGCCTTATCCAATAATAAGAATAGTGCAGCCCTCGAAATCCGCCGTATACAAGTCACCAACATCAAGAGAAGAAGCAAGAAACATCGCCAATGAAAAAATTCGTGATTTGTTTGTTTTGGCAACCCAGGATACAACTGTTTTTCCCGATGTAATTGTTTTCCCGGAAACAACTTATCCTTATACTATGGTTAATGAAAATTTTCCATTTGCTTCGATTTTAAATACCAATGTTATAATGGGGACAAATTATTATAACAATGGAAAATATTATAATTCAATGGTTGTCGCAGATAAAAGCGGTACGGTCAAACATTTATACAGTAAATCTCATCTTGTTCCGTTTGGAGAATACGGCCCGTTTGGTGGATTGGTGCCAACACCAGGGCATTTGACAGCAGGCGATGGAAAAGAAATTATCACAATAAATACACGATATGGCGATTTTATATTTGCACCAGCAATTTGTTATGAAATTATTTTTTCTGACTCTTTGATTCCAGAAGGCATTTTGCCGAATGCAATTATTAATATAACAAATGATAATTGGTTTGGAACCACCCCAGGGATTTATCAACATTTAGACATGGTTCGCAGATATGCGATTGAATCTGGGGTTCCGGTCGTTCGCGCAAATTATTCCGGAATAAGTGCTTTTGTTTCACCCGATGGTAATGTGCTATCAATGTTGCCTGTTGGACAAACAGGTTCTTTGGATGGATTTGTTTGGGGGGCGCATTTTACACCGTATAGAGCATTCGGTCGTAATCTATGGATGGCTTTTATTTTGATGTTTTCAATATTTGTTTCAGTATCCATATCCTTGTTTCAGAAGAAAGATTAGTCCCGGGTTTACGCATGGCATCAATCTGTTGAATAATTGCAGCAACAGATGTTTTTTGTTCGCCGGCGAATTTTTTAAGCAATTCAAAAAATTCTTGTTCCAAAGAAACACTGGTTTGATGTCCTGATAAAGATACCGAAATTTTATGCATTTTATATTTTCCCAACAATTAAACAATCAATCATCGCACGATATGGATCATCATATTTGCGCAGAACAGATAATGTTAAATTATCCAACATAAGGCATGTTCCGTTTACGTCAAACGCAAACCAAAATAAATCGTTTCGACCAAAAACCGTTTTACCGAATAAATTTTTGTTGCCCATCATATCATGGTTAATTTTTTCAATCGAAGGAAGGGGGTACTTTATCCCGCGTTCAACTTCTTGGGCACCAAAAATACAAGCGGACCCCAATGTTATGCCAGAACAATTATTATATAAATCAATCATAAATGGTTGCAACATTGCAGCACGTATGTTTTGTAAACTGGAATTCAAAATGGTTAAATTTGCGGTATTGGTTACGGGAAAAATTGTAGCCTCACGAGATTTCATCAAAGATAGAAATTCTATTAAAATCATTTTTTATTCGTTTCCTCGTCCAGATATAAAATTAAATGCGCTTTGACTTAAACGGTCCGATGCGGAATTTCCACCAGCACCGCCACCACCAGTATGTGTAGTCAAATAAATCTTTCTTTCGGGGTTGGGCAGATAAACAGTTTTTGCATCGCTTTGTTCAATAATAAATCTGTCCAG
>JAKSTD010000125.1 GCA_024402755.1 Alphaproteobacteria bacterium | reverse complement strand
CGTGTTCTGTTGTCTTCTTTGCAAGGATGTGCGCCAATATATGTTAAGATTGATGGTGTTCAACATGAATTCAGCAGCTTGGCTGGTGTTCGCGAAGATGTAACAGATATCCTTTTGAATTTAAAAGGTGTTTATTTCAAAGCATTAACCGAAGGTCAACACAAAGCAACTATTAAGGTCAAAGGTCCGGCTGTGGTAACTGCTGCGATGATTGAAACAAGTGGTAATGTCGAAGTTATGAACAAAGATGCAGAAATTTGCACACTGGATAACGGTGCGGTTTTGGATATGGAAATTACATTGGCATCTGGTCGTGGTTATGTCCCGGCATCTGTTAATGCAACGGATTTGCCGTTGGGAACAATCCCAGTTGATTCAATTTATTCCCCAATTTTAAATGTTGCGTCTAATGTTTCACAAACCCGTGTCGGGCAAAGCACAGATTATGACAAATTGGAATTGACAGTGAAAACAAATGGTTCTGTAACGCCAGAAGATGCAATCGCATTTGCTGCACGTATTTTGACAGACCAATTAAATGTGTTTATCAATTTTGAAGACCCAACCCAGGCGAACTTGGTCACTGAAGAAGAAGGTGTCAAAGATGTTTTGCCGTTTGATGCAAAATTGTTAAAGCATGTTGATGAATTAGAATTGTCTGTTCGTGCAACAAATTGCTTAAAGAACGATAAAATCAACTGGTTGGGTGAACTGGTTCAAAAGACAGAAAACGATATGTTGAAAACACCAAACTTTGGTCGCAAGTCATTGAACGAGATTAAGGCACAACTGGAAGCAATGGGATTGTCTTTGGGAATGGAAGTGCCAGGTTGGCCACCAGAAAATGTGGCTGAATTGGCAAAAAAATACGAAGACCCATACAAATAAATTAAATTCTGTGGGGGCTTGTCGCGATTGCCGTTTCTCATGTAACCACATGTACACTTCGAAATGTCAATCGCTTCCAATCCCCACACATAATTTAATTTCTTGCGCAAAGCAAGAAACATGAAAAAAATCCACGATTCAGAAAGAAATTTTTGGTTGTGGTGTCTCGAAAAAAAATCCCTGATGAAGTCAGGGCAGAAACAAAAAACAAAAGGAGTAATCAATGAGACATAAAGTAGCAGGTCGTACTTTCAATCGCGACACTAATGCACGCAAGGCCTTGTTTATTGGCTTGGCGAAAAACTTGATTGAAAAAGAACAAATTAAAACAACTTTGCCAAAGGCAAAAGATTTACGCGGTGTGGTCGAAAAATTGATTACCCGTGCCAAGGTTGATACAGTCGCAAATCGTCGTTTGACTGCATCTGAATTGGGAAATAATTCTGAAAAAACAGTTAAAAAATTGTTTGCCGTGTTGGGACCAAGATATGCGAAACGTCCAGGTGGATACACACGTGTGTTAAAAGCGGGTTTCCGTTATGGGGATGCTGCACCGATGGCAATTATCGAATTGGTTGACAGGGATGAAAACGCGAAAAAAGTTGCGCCAAAAACTGTTGCTGCCGAATCGGTAGAACCTGTTGAAAAAGAAGAAAAAGCAACAAAAGCGCCAAAGGCAGAAAAAGCACCAAAAACAACAAAAGTCGCGGCTGAAAAGAAAGCAACTGCGCCAAAGGCAAGCGGTGCAAAAAAAGCGGTCGCTGTTAAACGTCGCGCAACTGGAAAATAATTTTTCTGTTTTTTGTACATTTTTAACCGCTCGGTTTCGGGCGGTTTTTTTACTTTGTTCAATTTCGGGAATTTTTTATTAATCATTTGCAAGGAGGTGCTTTTTATGATAAAATGTAATAAAAGATGAAGGGAGATTTTTATGCGTAAATGGATGTTTTCTGCGATTGCTTTGTCGTTGTGTGTGGCGAATTTTGGGGCTTTTGCTGCCACATCGCGAACCACTGCACAAAATACAGCTGCGGGTCGTGTCGTGAC
>JAKSTD010000124.1 GCA_024402755.1 Alphaproteobacteria bacterium | reverse complement strand
TGACATATCTTTTCCATTTTTAATAAAATGATTGTATAGGAAACTTTTATAAATTACAATATGGAAAATTGAAAAAATGTCTTTGAATTATATGGCAAATTTAAACGCAGAACAAAAGTTGGCTGTGACGACTACGGACGGCCCTGTTTTGGTGTTATCTGGTGCAGGGACGGGAAAAACGCGCGTTTTGACTTCGCGTGTTGCACATATACTATATAATGGTTTGGCGCGCCCTTGGGAAATCTTGGCATTGACATTTACAAACAAAGCAGCAAATGAAATGCGGTTTCGGGTTGCAGAATACGAAGAAATATCTCATTTGTGCCATGATTTGTGGATGGGGACTTTCCATTCAATGTGTCTGCGAATATTGCGAAGTAATTACGAAGCAGCAAACCTGCGTCGTGATTTTTTGATTTATGGTGAAGATGACCAAAAAGCTGTTCTTAAACGCGTTATAACTGGTCTTGGGTTGGATACCAAAGAATTTAATCCATCTGATTGGGTGGATACTATATCCAACATCAAAGACAAAGGTGATACAGATTTTGAAAAAATGAATTTATCACCAAATACAAAGAAAATATTAAATGCCTATGACGAAGAACTAGCGCGTTCTGGTGCCATAGATTTCGGTGATATTATTTTATATGTCTTGAAATTGTTTGAAAAAAATGCTGATGTTCTGCATAAATATCAAAATCAATTTAAATATATTATGGTTGATGAATTTCAAGATACTAATGCGGCACAAATGCGTTTGTTAAAAATGTTGACCAAAGACAAACAAGAACCAAATATTTGTTGTGTTGGTGATGACGACCAATCTATATATTCGTGGCGTGGTGCAGAAATAAGAAATATTTTAGAATTTGAAAAAACATATCCCGGGGCAAAAATAATTCGTCTTGAAATCAATTACAGAAGTTGTGCGAATATATTGGGTGCGGCTAATTCTGTTATAAAAAATAATATGGGGCGTCTTGGCAAAGATTTACATGCGGCACCAGGGGTTGGAAATGGTGAACCTGTGTATGTATTCGGTGTTCCATCTGATTGGGCAGAGGCACATTTTATCACCGATATAATACTTAAAAATGCGAATAATAATTTTCCCGATTTTGCTGTATTGATTCGTGCAGGGTCTTTATCGCGCACTTTCGAAGAAGAATTTACATCGCGTGGTGTTCCGTATAAATTGGTTGGTGCAACTAAGTTTTATGACAGAATGGAAATCCGTGATGCAATTGCGTATATAAGATTGCTGGTTTATCCATTTGATAATATTTCTTTTGAAAGAATTATATCAAAACCGCGCCGTGGATTTGGCGATGGTGCGATTTCAAAGTTACGCGAAACAGGAAAACCTTTGATGGAATCTTTGAGAACTGTCAAATTATCGTCCAAACAAAAATCAAGTGCGGATGAATTTTTATCTGCTTTTGATTTCGACTGGCAAAATATGTCCACAAAAGAAGCTGTGCAACAATTACTTGAAAAATCCGGCTATTTAAAAATGTGGCGCGAATCAAAAGAAGCAGATGCCGAAGAAAGATTAGAACATATTCGTGAACTGATAAATGGTGTTGTCGCAAAATATGATACTTTGTCAGAATTTTTGGAACATGCTGCATTGATGATGACTGATGACAATGATAATGAAAGTGATGAAAAAAATGTTGTCTCAATTATGACTATTCATGCTCCCAAAGGGTTGGAATTTAACACTGTGTTTTTACCAGCATGGGAAGAAGGTATTTTCCCCAATGAAAAGAAAGGCGACAGCGATATAGAAGAAGAAAGACGGCTTGCGTATGTTGCTATTACACGCGCCCGCAAACGCGTTATAATTACTCATGCAATGATGCGAACTGTGTTCGGACAAAGGTTATATCAAAACAAATCTAGATTCATTGATGAAATCGATAAAAGATTTATAAATAACGATTATGCTAATTCATCCAGACAAGATTATTCTCTTGTTT
>JAKSTD010000123.1 GCA_024402755.1 Alphaproteobacteria bacterium | reverse complement strand
CACCGTTTTCATAGCGCGCAGAAAAAGAAAGTCCGTCAACTTTGACCTCAACAAACAAATCTTTGGATGTTAACTTTTTAAACCAATCGTAAACCTCACTTTCATTAAAAACATCAGAAATAGACAGCATAGGCACGGTATGTGGATAAGATTTGAATTTATTTGATACCGCAGCACCAACATGTGTGGAATAACCATTTTTTGCCAGTTCTGGATATTCTTTTTCTATTTCCAAGATTTTAGATTTTACATCATCATACGTTGCATCATCAACAATCGGTGCATCATTTTGATGATATGCAACATCCCACGCGTTAAGTTTTTTCAACAAATCTGCGTGTTGCGCGCGAATAAAAAGGTCTGCTGTTTTTTCCATGCTTTTATTATAGAAAAACAAAAATCATGCTGCAAGACAAAAACAAAAAAAACCGTCATATTGACGGTTTTTTTTATCGCAGATAAAATGTGATTGTTGTGACGACACGAACACGTTTATTTATGGACTGTCTTTCATTGTCAGACCAGGCATCTGTTTGGTCACGCGCAGAAATGCTGAACACACCCTGGTTTGCAGATTGAATCTTGCCCAATTTTGCATTTGCATCCTTGGCAAACTGTTCGCCCGCCGCAGTCGCATTTTTTGTCGCCATTTCTATCATCTTTATTTTAATATCATTCAACCCATTGAATACATATATTGGCCCCGCGTAATCTTCAGTTACAGTCACACCTTGCCGCACCAAATCACCCATTTTACGCGATACGCCATCAACCAAATCAACCGAATCAGAACGAACCATAACCCCTGTTTCAACAACATATCTGTCACTAGCATCTTGTCCTTGACGTTGGGTATCGGTGTAGCCTGCATATTTATCACGCACAGTTATACGCAGATTTTGCAGTTCGTCTTCGTGAAAGCCGTTATCTATCAAAAAATTATGTGTCTTTTGAATATCCTCATCTATCGCTGCTTGAAACTTGACTAAATCGCCACCAACGCGATTGAATTTGATGTTCCAAATCGCAGTGTCTGCAACGACATCCATTTCTGCCAATCCTTTGACCGTCACGGTGCGCCGCGCCAAAGATTTATAGACACCATTCCCAATAAAAAATCCACCCAGTGCGACACCAAAAGACAAAACAACAACCCAAACAATCGGTAAACTTTTGAATTTTTCAGATATTTTCATAATACTCTCCTTTGCTTTGCTCGAATCATAGAAAGTTTATATTTTTAAGTCAAGATGTAAAAAAACAAAAAATGCCCGTTCGGGCATTTTTGAATTTAATGGGGCGGGTGACCTTTTCCTCAATATACAATAATAAAAATTCAAAAAATTTCGTTTGGACACAAACCATGTATGCTCGATTTTCAATCCTTGCTTGTCGCTGCGGTGAAAATCGGCATCGGGTGACCAGATTGCTTCGTCCAAATTGCATTTGGACTACGCTCCCTTGCAAAATTTGCCTGTCGGCAAACCGGTGTTATTCCACCTTTTTGCTGCGGGTCGAACTGACTTTTGCCATTTCTAGAATCTGGTCACACCGAATAAATTAAAATACCGCCCAAAGTGGCGGTATTTTAATTTATGGGGCGCCTTACTGGGCAATATTCGAACCACCAAAGCAGCAGAAATCCGGAAAATTCAATTCGCAAATTGGAATTTTGATATGCTTTTGGCGGCGTGATTTATCATTTTGCCGATGTTAGCAAAATGATAAAATGTTTGTAAAAATCTTTGCACAAAGTTTATTGTAAAGTTCATTTATAATGAAATTGTTAATCAACCGGTTATAAATTGTAACCGGTTAATCTTACCGGTCGGTAATAAAATCATCAAATTGTGACAATTTGTCACGGATTCTTACCGATGTGTAATATTTCGGATTTTGGGTGGGTTTGGGTGTTTTCCGAAATAATCGGAAATCTGGATTATTTCCATTTTGGAAATGGTTGCGGGCGTGATATAATATATTTAAC
>JAKSTD010000122.1 GCA_024402755.1 Alphaproteobacteria bacterium | reverse complement strand
TTCTTGCCATTTTTTGAAGTTTTCAACTGCCTTGTCATAGGTTTTTTGTTCGTGTTCATCGGCAATCGGGTCAAAATCAATTTCTGGTTTGATAATATGTAATAAAGATTTCTCACCGGCCTCATTTTTTGCCTCAACAGAATTCAAAACATCGTATGGGCGCGAAGCAACCTCTGTCGCGAATTCTTTTGGTGGGCGAACACCTGCAAATGGTTTAATTTTCATAATTTTTCCTTTTTTTATAAATTATCTTTTTGCTCAACAGGTGCGATTATAACACAAAAAAAATCGTTTTCCATCTTTGTTGAATTATTTTTATAAAAATGTAAAAATATTTTTATGAAGAAATTGTTTTTTGTTCTTTTGTTGTCTGGTTGTACTGGGGCGGGGTGGGTCGCACCAAGCAATTTTCAATATGTGCCAATCCAAACAGAAACTTATCAAATCGCCACGTGGCAGAAAATAAATAATCCAAAAAATAATTCAATTCATATTTATGTGGAAGGCGATGGAAATGCTTTCGATTCGTATGGTGTGCCAACAAGCAATCCGACACCGCGTGGAACACTGGTACGTGATTTGGCGGTATTTGACGATTTTGAAAATGTTGTCTATATCGCGCGACCATGTCAGTTTATTATGGATGATAATTGCAAAGAGCAAGATTGGACAACGGGGCGGCTTTCACAAAAAATCATAGATGCCGAAAGCCAAGCGATAAAACAAATTGCAAAAAACAAACATATCGTTTTGATTGGATATTCTGGTGGGGCGATGGTTTCTGGTTTAATTATAAAGCAAAATCCAAAAATAAAAGTTGATAAATGGATAACGATTGCTGGGGTTTTAGACCATAAAAAATGGACAGAATATTTTGGTGATAAACCATTAAACGAATCTTTAAATATGGAAACATTGCCAGGGATAGAGCAGGTTCATTTTGTCGGTGGGCGCGATGAAATTGTTCCGTATGATTTAGCAAAAACCTGGGCGAAGGAAGATGATATAAATTTGGTCCCGAATGCGATACATGATGGTTTTAAAAATCTAAAAATATTTGATTGAAAAATAGAATAATACCTATATAATTAAGGCGAATTGGGGTATAGTTTAATGGTAGAACAGCAGACTCTGACTCTGTATATCGCGGTTCGAGTCCGTGTACCCCAACCACTCCGTACATACCGAATTTTCAACAAAAAAATTGAATGGTTTTTGTAGGGAAATCTGGGGTTTTTTATCTCCAGGATTGCAGTTTAAAAGTATCATACGTAAAAGTTGGTTCTTTTCACCTGGATTTAAACTCATAAAGATTTTACTGACATTTCCCGCAATATTTACAACTTGTTCAGCAGTTTTGGCAATATCTTCGTCAATTTGGGTATAATTTTTCAATCTTTCTTCCAATTCTGCCTTTTTCTGTGTTGTTTCGGCTTTAATCATTTCATATTCTGACTTTTCAATTCCACCGTCAACATATAACATCATAGCACGTTTTTGACGTTGTTCCGCTTCTTTCAGTTCCATTTTTAACCCTTTTTGGATTCCAAGCACCGTTTCATTTTCTTTTTCAAGTGACTTTCTGACCTTTGATTTGATTTCGTTCAACAATTCAGTTGGAACATACATCGGGTCAAAAACTTCTTCTTTTAATTGGAAATACAATTCTGTCACATTTAATGGGTGTTGGTCGCAATGTTTATTATTACAAAACAAATAATCGTAACGTTTACCGTTTGGCTTAACAATATGTGTTGGTGTCAAACTATGTCCACAATGGCAACGAAAGATACCACGGAAAGCATATTCTTCTGTTCCATAGGTTCGTTTGGTTGGATTATTTATTCTGCCTTCCAACATATCTTGAACCTGGTTAAATAAAACACTGCTTATCAGTTTTGGGTAACGATGTGGTATTTCCTGTCCATTGGTTCGCATAATTCCATAATAAAATGGATTTTTAAGGATTCCTGCAATACCTGTTCTGCTGATTG
>JAKSTD010000121.1 GCA_024402755.1 Alphaproteobacteria bacterium | reverse complement strand
AATGTTCGCTTTGCAATGGCTGCCTAATATGGCTTTGAAATATGTCGGCAAGGGTTGATGTATTTCGTTTTAGCTTTTGCGGGGTTCATCGGGTACCTGGCACCAGAAACCCGATAATAAAATGTGAACAAATAAAAGGAACAAAAATGTTTGGAAAAATTAAAAAAATATTCTTTACAGGCGTCTTTGGCGTTTTGTATTTATCTTATATCGCTCAATTTGTTTATGTGTTGGCGTATTTAGACGGTTATCAAGAACAAGTTATCGGTTTGGCATTGTTGGCAGTAGAATGGTTGGTTTTGATTGCTGCCCGTTATTTATCAAAAAAGTCCAGCAGCAACAGTGTTGCTATGCACAACAACGGATTTCGTCGTCGTTAATTGACAGTAAAAAATTAGCAATTCCCCGCAAATACGGGGAATTTTTTTTATAACTTGAAAATCTTGTAAAATATTCTATATTTAAGAGTGCTATGAAAGAATATATTTTACCTGTTCGTGATTTGGTTGTTCACCCTGGCCTGACGGTCCCGGTGTATGTTGATAACCCGATATCGGTTGATTGTATTGAATCGGCTGTGGCACATAGTCATACCGTGGTATTATGCCCACAACATGGTTGGGCATACCCTTCCACACCAGATGATATTTTTGAAACTGGAACCTTGGGTGAAATAGCCCAGGTTTTGCGCATGCCCGATGGTGCGGTTCATGCGATAATAAAAACCGCTAAGGTCGTAGAATTATCAGATATTACTGTTAATCGTGGTGTCTTTTCTGGCGAAGCGACACCTTTGGACATATCAAATGATTATGATTCAGACCAAAATACAGCATTACGCGATAAAATTATGAATGCACTGCAAGTTTTATCAACACAACACAAATTAAAAACAGATAAAATTCAGGCAATTATTCAAAATTATCCTTTGCCTGCATTTGTTGATGCGGTGACGCAGATGATTCATCTGGAAACCAGTGTTGCTTTGAATATTTTGAAAAAGCAAACCTGGTACGAAAAATTGGTCGCTTTGTTGGAACAGGTTATGATATCTGTCGAACCAGAAGCCAGCATAAATCGTCGCGTTCAAAATCAAATGGAAGGCGGTCAAAGACAAGCAATTCTGCAAGAAAAAATGCGTGCGATACAGCGCGAACTGGGCGAAGATACAGATGACGAAACAAGCACAAACAATTTACGAAAATTAATTGCTCAATCCGCCATGCCAACTGAGGCGAAAGAAAAAGCATTATCTGAATTTAAACGCATGCGCGCTATGTCCCCCATGTCCCAAGAAGGCGCTTTACTTAAAACATATATTGAAGAGTTATTGGCGATGCCTTGGAAAAAATTCGACAGTATGCCAATTAATTTACAAAACGCACGCGTAATTTTAGATTCTGAACATTCCGGGATGCACAGTGTCAAAGAACGTATACTGGAACACATTGCCGTAATGAAAAAAACCGGAAAAAACGGTGGTTCTATACTTTGCTTTGTTGGTGCACCAGGGGTTGGAAAAACTTCGCTTTGTAAATCTATTGCAAACGCACTGGGGCGCAAATACTGCAGAATATCGTTGGGCGGAATAAGCGACGAAGCGCATTTCCGTGGACATCGCAAGACCTATGTCGGCGCACAATGTGGGCGCATTATGGATGCGCTGAAACGGTGTAAATCTAATAACCCGGTGATTGTTTTGGACGAAATTGATAAAATGGGACGCGATTGGCGCGGTGATCCAGAATCTGCTTTGTTGGAAATATTGGATCCAGAACAAAACAAAACCTTCCGCGACCATTATCTAGAGGTTGATTTTGATTTATCAAATGTTTTGTTTATCGCGACTTCAAATTCTTTGAATATGTCGTCTGCACTCAAAGACCGTATGGAAATTATCGAAATCCCCGGATACAGCGAAGACGAGAAAATTAAAATTGCACGCGAACATTTAATCAAACGCGCCGCAAACGATACAGGGTGGGATGTTAACAAT
>JAKSTD010000120.1 GCA_024402755.1 Alphaproteobacteria bacterium | reverse complement strand
TACATTATTCACTATCCGGCAAAATCAACGCCGAAGATTTACAAAAAGCGGCGGACAAAGTTCTGACCGAATTTGGTAAGACCGCAAAATTACGCGGATTCCGTCCTGGGCATATCCCGTTATCTGTTTTGCGTCAAAGATACAATGCATCCGCATGGGGCGAAGCAGTTGATAAAGCCATCAATGCAGATTTACAAAATTATATAAACGAAAAGGAATTACGTCTTGCCGGACAACCAAAAGCTGATTTTGCTGGATACAACATTGGCAAAGATGTCGAATATTCTATGGAATTTGATGTCTTGCCAGAATTACCAGAAATCGATTTGGGCAAAATCACCGTAACAAAAAAAGTCGCTAAGTTAGACGAAAAAGAAGTTGATACGGCATTGGAAAACATTCGTAAATCACGCAGCATTGCCGAAAAGCAAGATGAAAAATACAAAGCAGCAAATGGCGATGTCGCGGTCATTGATTTCAAGGGCTTTGTTGGCAAAGAAGCTTTTGCTGGTGGCGAAGCAAAAAAACACCACCTTATTCTTGGTTCTGGCGCATTTATTCCTGGATTCGAAGATCAAATTATCGGGCATAAAGCAAATGATGAATTTGATGTAAATGTCACTTTTCCAAAAGAATATCATGCAGAAAATCTGGCTGGCAAAAAAGCAAGATTTGCTGTGAAAGTTCATGAAATTCGTAAACATATTTTACCCGAATTAAATGACGAATTGGCAAAAGCAGTCGGTCAAGATTCTGTTGAAAAATTAAAAGAACACATTCGCAAAATTATTAACAACCAATATGATGAGGCAGCACAACGCGAAATGCGTAATGAATTGCTGGAAACCTTGGGTGACAAGGTTAAAATGGAACTGCCACAAAGTTTGGTTGAACAAGAATTAAACATGGCAAAGCAAGAACACGATGCCCAGCATGCAAATTGTGACGAAAAACACTGTAAAGAACACAAATGGGATGAAAAGCAAGAAAAGAAAGATGCAGAACGTCGTGTTAAGTTGGGTTTAGTTTTAGCGGAATGGGGTACACAACACAAAATCGAAGTAACCCGTGATGATTTACAGCAAGCCATCTGGGCAGAAGCATCTCGCTATCCTGACCCAAAACCAATATTTGATTTTTATAACAAAAATCAAAATGCAGTTGCTATGCTACGCGGTATGATTTTTGAAAGAAAAGCACTGGATGCGATGTTAAAACATGTAAAACACAAAGAAAAATCTGTTCCAGCAGAAGAACTGTTTAAACAAGCACCTGTTAAATAATTCAAAAACCGCCAAATTGGCGGTTTTTTTATTGACTCGCTATACACTTTTTATTATGTTTTACCACTAGAGGATAGGGCATGAAAAAGGAAAAAGGAAATTATAATGAAAGCATATCTCGATATTCTGAAAAACTGTCTCGAAAATGGAACATTATCCGATAATCGCACAGGCATTAAAACAATAAGAATCCCATGGGGTGCAACATTTGAACATAATATGGAAGACGGTTTTCCATTGCTAACCACCAAAAAAATGGGGTTAAAAAATATCGCCACAGAATTGGAATTTTTTATCAAAGGTTATACAGACAAAAAATGGTTACAAGACCGTAAATGTCATATTTGGGATGAATGGGCAAACCCACAAAAATGGAAACAAACATATCAACAAAAATTGGCAAATTTACAAAGCACAAAACAAAGAAAATTGACAGACGAGGAACTTCAACAATTACAAAACGAATGTATGAACAATGAACACGACCTTGGACCAATATACGGTTGGCAATGGCGTCATTTTGGCGGAAAATATGTTTGGAACGAAAAAAAACCAGATGAAAATTTTGATACCACAAATCCTGGTATTGACCAAGTTGCAAACGCAATCGATACCATTAAAACGGACCCAAACAACCGTCGTATTATTGTAAGCGCATGGAACCCAAAAGACCAACATAAAATGGCACTGACACCTTGCCATATCATGCACCAGATTCTGGTTCATAATGGGAAACATAATTTAATT
>JAKSTD010000012.1 GCA_024402755.1 Alphaproteobacteria bacterium | reverse complement strand
CGCACAATCACATCCAGGACCCCGTTAAAAACCACCGTATCAGCACGTTCGGTTAAGCCAGTATCGGTTTTAATGCCAACAAATTCCTCATTTAAAACAACAACCAGAACCACGACACAACCCGCACCCACCACCCGTAATGTTTCTTCGCGCGCCGCGACAATATCTAATACAACTATTGAAACACGTACTGGCACCGAATACGAACAATGCAAAACCGCATTTTTTACATGTATGGATCAATTTTGTTATCTAAAAAGCGATGTTTATCGCAGATGCTCGTGCAATGACCGGGTTTTTGATTTCCAAGATATTGCTGATACATATCAAAAAGCCAGCGAACAATTATCCGAATTTTCTGAAAATCTGGATGTTGTTGGTTTAACCAAAGAACAAGCAACTGCAATGAAAACTGCTTCAGAAGGAGAAAACGCACTAACTAAAGATAAAACAGCATCACGACAATTATTGCAAGCAATTATGAATTCTATCCGTGGCGAAGATTCTTATGTTAGTGGCAAATACCAAGATTTGAATAGTATAATCATTTCACCAGATATGTCGTATGCTTTTGGCATAGAAGATTCTTCGCAAGTTACTGCTTCTTATAATGGCACGAATTTGTACAAGGCGGTGTATCCAAAATGCAAATCAATCGTCCAAGAAGATTGCAGCAAAGCATCCCTACAGCGCGCAGTCAATGCCTATCTAATGACCATTGAACAAGATTGCAACACCGTGGAAGCGGCACTTCAAAAACAACAAAAAAACTTGAAAGCAGCAACATACCAAAGCAGTGCCATGCTTGATTTGGCGCGTGTCGAAAATCGTCAAAAACATAATTCTGACGATGTTGCAACATGCCTGACAAATGTTGAAAATGCGATACAAAGTGATGAAGTTTGTGGTTCTGACTATCATAAATGTCTAGATTATGGACAATTCATAGATGTAACAACTGGTGCGCCGTTGACTGGGGTGGCGGACTTTTACAAACTTGGCGAATTATTAACATTTAAAACAGACACTGATTTAAAGGACCAAAAATTATCCACAATCGCAAAGAATCGTCCATTTGTTCAATTCTTTGAAAACAAGACCAAAAAATTCGCGGAAAACGCGCTGGACAAATGCGCAGAAGATGCAGATTTCGTATGGCAACAATATCTGGACAAAGCGCTTTTGGACATATATTATGCCCAGCAAGATAAAGTAAAAAACATAAAACAAAGTTGTCTGGATTTAGTTGCAAATTGTTATGACAAACAAACAATATCTATTGCAAATGCGCTTGCAAATTTAACTGGTGATTATACATTGTTATTAAAACCGGCTACGATTTCTTTAACTGCCGAAATGTGTTCTAATTATATTACATCATGTAATGGTATGTTTGATAATAACATAATCAATGCATACATAGAAAACAAAACAAAAACAGATGCCATAAATGCATGCCGCACAGTCGCACAACAGTGCTTTACCAGTTTCGGTGGCACAGGATACGGTAATTTCTATTACACTCAAAGTGGGCTTTTCCAACGCGGACACGCGATAGATTGGTTTACATTATATGACGCAGACAAAAACATAATTTCACCCTGTGCGCAACAATTCGCGAACACACCTGGCTGTGAAATTTACCTGGAACAAGTGTTTGGTGGTTTTAATAGGTACACTACACTACAAAACACATTTATTTATTCGGCTATTGGTAGTACTGACATGATGCGTCAGATTCGACAAACTGGTGTCGCAACCGAGATTTATTATCAAATTCTAGATTCTTTGGCGAATCATTGCGCTGGTCTTGGTGGATATTTTGTTGAATATAAATATGCCGAACAATCTGGCTATAATTCTAATAATTTCTGCAAGATTGATTCCAATAACCCAGACAGTATATTTTATATAAACCCTGTTCATAATTCACCTGATTCTTTGGTATATTGGTATCATTTTATTCCAGAAGAAGACATGTGTCCATTAAACTATGGCATAACCGTAGACACACAATCTTGGGGTGTATGTTCTTGTTGGGAAAACGGTGGATACAGAAGCAAAAACGGAACAGTTGCGACATGCAGACCGATTTTGCCATCACTTTCTGGTGAAAATGACCCAATATGTTCGGCAGAAATACTGTGTTCAGACAATCAAACAGATGACGAAATGTGCCAACAACCGCGTTCTAGCAGTTCTGTTCAATATTGGTGTCAGCAATCTATTATTTCCAGTTCCGGACAAGTTTGCCCAACAATGAACATAGTTTCTGATTCTGACACTGCCACAATAACATGCGCTGATAATTCTTCACAACCATCAGAAATAGATGTTGTAAAATACGATGTCCCGCAACACAAATAATCTGGGAAATAAAAATATTAAAATATTCAGGACAAAATTATATCATCTGCGATTAGTTTTGCCGCATTTTGATTGGACCGCGTCCATTGATTGTCTGCTTTTTTCAAATCGTTAATAATTTTTGTTCTTTCTGAAACATTTGTTAATTTGCGGACAGCGTTTGTTATTTCTGTAGCATTTGCTTTCTGTCCCAATAATTCTGGAAAAACAGTTTTGTTCATCAAAATATTTACCAAAGATACCCATTTTACACGCACCAATAAATGTGCCAACAACATTGTCAACGGATTCATTTTATAGACCACTATGGTCGGGATGTGCATTATCGCCAATTCCGCAGAAACTGTTCCACTGGCAACAACGGCTATATAAGTGTTTGCATATAAATTGTAACGCTCATTGGATGAAACCAAATCTGGTTTTATAGCCCAGTTTTGTATGTTTTTTCGAATATATTCATCAGTAGTTTCAACAGTTGGTATAACAAACCTGTAATTATTTCCCAATTTATCAATCGTTTTATGAAATATTGGTAATAACTTTTTGACTTCGCTCATGCGACTTCCCGGTACAAAAGTAATGATTTTTTCATTTTTTACTGTTTTTTTATATTTGTCCAGACCATTGGAAATAGGGTGCCCAACCGCTACTGTGGTCAAACCATACTGTTCGAAATATGGTTTTTCAAAATCGAAAAAAGCATATAATTTATCAAAAATTTTTGCGTATTTACTGGCACGACTTGCCCCCCATGCCCAAACCTGGGGCGCAACAACATGATAAAATTTTGTTGTGTCTAAAACACCTTGCTTTTGTACTTTTTTTATAACTGATTTTGCAAAGCCAGGGGAATCGATTGTTAACACAATATCAGGTTTTTCTTTGATTATTGCTGATACAGTTTGTTTTATTCGTTTTGTCAAAGTGGGTGCATGCGCCAAAACTTCAAATATACCCATAACAGACAAATCAGACATTGGAAACAATGACTTTAACCCAGCCGCGCTCATATATTGACCACCAACCCCTACAAAATGAACACCAGGCATTTTCCGCATTATTTTTGCACCTAAAACATCACCAGAAACTTCACCTGCAATTATAAATATTTTTAGATTTTTTTTATTAGTGAGTGTCATTTTTTGCTGTCCCGATACCGCGTTTTGAACGATTTTCTATAAAATCTATGGCATCCATAGCATATTTATTGTTTTTTACTTCTTTGCGAACCTTGTTCAATCTTTCGGAAACCGTCCCTTCGTTATCACCAAACACCGCGGAATACACAGAATGAATTGCATGCAAATCTTCGTTAGTAAAACCATGTCGCATCAACCCAACACGATTTATGGTTCGATATACCGCGCGCTCTCCATCATAAATTGCATAAGGTAAAACATCATTACCGACACCGCTCATTCCGCCTATAAAAGCATTACGACCAATACGCGCAAATTGCAAAACCATAACCCCACCAGAAAGAATCGCAAAATCTTCAATTTCCACATGACCTGCAACTTGGACCAAATTTGACATAACAACACTGTTTCCAATCTTGCAATCATGTCCCACATGTGCATTAACCATAATTTGACAATCATCACCGATTTCTGTGCCATCCGAAGCAGGGGTTCCAGAATGAATCGTCACATATTCCCGAATTTTGCAACGTTTACCTATGCGCAACCCAGTCATAGTAGTTTCATCTTGCCATTTTAAATCCTGACTTATCACACCCAATACAGCAAACGGGTAAACAATAGAATCATCGCCTATGGATGTTTTTCCATCAATTACAACACTTGATACTAATTCGACACGATTGCCCAAAACCACATCAGAACCAACTATACAAAAAGGTCCGATTTTGCAATCTTCGCCGATAATCGCACCAGGTTTTATAATTGCACTTGGATGAATAACAGTAGCCATTTTTTATCCCATTTCTTATTACTATATATGCTATGCTACTATAAAATTATGACGTATGGTATTCAATAAATATAACCAATTATAACAATTTGATAAAATCTTTATAATCAATCTTTGGTGCCGCATCCATCAAATAAATTATACCTAACATACTGATAAATGGGCATATTATTATTATTCCAAAACAAATCATTAACAAAGCCCAAGATTGTTTAAACACACGTTCTGGGATGCCTTTGCTATGATATATTGTCATCATCTCAGATAACATACACACAATCATTAACCCCACAAACACCGGCACAGATTCTGTCAAAACAAAAAGAATTAAAGCCAGCATGGACATTATACGAAACAGCCATTTAAGTTTAACATACGCGCTTTGATAAATTTTTCCGCGCGCATTTGTGTATTTCACAGCAAAAGCAGTCACACAGAAAAAACCTGTTAACAACAGCGCCAAAATGTGGACAAAAGTCAAATTTCCAAGTTGTCCAAATCTAAAATATTCTGGTTGCATCAAAAGCAATACTGTCGTTGTTCCAAAAACAACCAAAGATGCCAACACATCAGAAATATTTTTATGTAATCTATCTCCAACAATCATCCCGCATAAAATAGCGCTTAGTTGTAACAAAATACCCCACCAATTCGGCATAGCAGAAAAACCAACCAAAATTAACAACAGAAAAAACACAAACCAACGCGATTTTTTGTTATGTATTTTCTTTAAATAATTTAATTTTTTAAGTTTGTTTGTCACAAACACAGTGGAACCAAACAAAGGTATTGCTATCAGCACAGGCAACAAAGATATACTGTCACGTATTACCGCATAATTTCCACCGATTAAAAGCAACCAAAGAACCAAACTGACCACACTCCAAAATCCAATTTTTGATTCAAATTCTGCATTGTTTAAACCAAATCTGGCAACAAAATCACGACCGTACAAAAACACCATTAAAAACAATGGTACAGAAAACAGCGCCACCACCAAGAAATAGGGGCCATACAACGCCGCATTGTTGAACGAACTTATTGCTGTTGTAACTATTGATGTATCATTAAACATAAACTTGCCTTTTTGTTTAAATCAATTATTATATAGACGAGTTAGAAAAACAAGGAAATTTTACATTATTAAACGGGCGCGTAACTATGGCACGTGGTTTTTATAATCCAACCAGCGATGCTGTATGGCTGGCTGCGTATGCCCCAAAGAATATAAAAGATGTCTTGGATATTGGTATTGGAACAGGTGGGGTATCACTTTGTTTGCTGGCACATTTTCCAGAAGTAAAAATCACAGGTTTAGATGTTTCACCAGAAATGTTAGATATTTGCAAAAAAAACCTATCTCTTAACAACGCACACATCAACCTTATTAAACAAGATATTTTGAATTGGTCCACAACAGAAAGATTTGATTTGGTTATAACAAACCCGCCTTATTTCAACGGAACCCCCGCACAACATAATGCCCATCATAATGCAGATATAACACAATGGACAAAACACTGTTGCGCACGTGTCAAACCAAAAGGGTATATTTGTATGATATCAGACACTCTTTGTGCAGATAAAATTATCTCTGTTCTTGACGAAAAACATTTTGGCGACATACAAATATTTCCATTGTTCGGGGCAAAAAATTCGGCAGAACGTGTGCTAATCCGCGCAAAAAACGGTGCGAGGACGGGCAGCACTATATTTTGTGGAACATCTATGAATAATGATTTGATATTACGTGATGGCTTGACTATTGACACATTATTGACTACACTACGTGCATCATGATAAATTTTATAACAAGATATTTTTCGTCGCTTTGGGAATTCATCACGGCCCCCTTTCGGTTGTTTTGGCGCGGTATTGAACGATTGTTTCCGCCTCGCGATTGCACCATTATGGACACACATGATGGGACTGTATCCACATACCAACAGAGCAGTTTCTGGCGTTTCACAAAATTTTGTTTAATCACAACAATGACTATTTGGGCGGCATGGTCCACGTATGTGTATATATATCACAGACCACTTTTACAAAAAAGAACCCAACAACTGGAACAAATGCGCAACCAACACAATCGTCAAACCGCTGATTTAAAGGCATATTTGAAAAAATACAATGATTTGGCGCGTGATTTAAACATAACAGACGACAAAATATTAAAACGCGGAAAAATATCCGACCTGGAAAAAGAAACTCTTTTGAACAACCGTTCAAAAATTATCGGCGAACTAGATTTCTTGCAAACAAGAATTGTTGAAATGATGACCGATGAAAATTACACACATGAATTTGATAAATTATCGGAAATTGTCCTGGATTTCGAATTGGTCCGCAGCGAAAACGACACATTAAAGCAACAACATCAACAACTTTTGGAATCTGCTGTTGAAATATCCAACGCAGATAATCAAATAATAAATGCTGTATCAAAACTTACAAACGAAAATATCGAAGAATTACATGCTCAGTTAAAAAAGATAAGTTCCAGCATTGCAAAACTGGGCCTTAATGAGGCACAACTAATTGCCCAAGCCAATAATTATTCCAACAAATATATTGGTGGGGTGTATGTGCCGGTAAAGATTTCAAAAAATGCTGATTCTAAATATCAAAAGATTGCGCAAGACATCGAAAAATGGCATGGTTTAAAAAGATTGACCAAGATATTACCACTTGGCGCCCCTGTAGAACAAAAAACGATAACATCGCCATTTGGTTCGCGTCAGGACCCATTTACAAAAACTAAAAAACAACACAAAGGAATTGATTTTGCTGGAAAAATTGGCACAGAATTGTATGCTGTTGCACCAGGACGCGTAATTTCGGCTGGTGACCGTGTGGGATATGGCACAACAGTTGAAATTGACCACGGTTTGGGATTCACGACATTGTATGCGCACTTATCAAAAACGATGGTTTCGCGTGGCGATTGGGTTCGCCCAGGAACAGTTGTTGGTCTTGGCGGTTCTTCTGGTCGTTCTACTGGCCCACATTTACATTACGAAATAAGGTACAAGGGAACACCGTTTAACCCAACAAATTTTGTTAAAGATTAAAAAAGAAAGGAAGAGAATATGCTAGCATTCACAAACGCAGACGAAAAAAAATCTCCCACAGTTGTAGGAGCAGGATGTCTTATCAAAGGCAACATAGAAACAGACCACACAATTCAAATTCATGGAACTATCAATGGCAATATTGATGCAGAAACCATCATAATTGGTCGTGGCGGTAATGTCAACGGCGATATATCCGCACGCACTTTGTTTTTGCACGGTTCTTTAAAAGGTAATGCCAACATAAATACAGTAAATGTATTTTCAAACGCAAAAATGTCTGGTACATTATTCTATAAAACATTAAATATTACTGGAAACACTGGATTGGAATGCAAACTGGAAAAGAAAAAGGACAAATAAAGATGAACAAATCAGATATTTCACATGTTTATATTGCTGCAGACCATCGTGGGGTAGGGTTAAAATTATATCTTTACGAAATGTTGATGGCGGCGGGTTACAATGTTGTAAATCTTGGGACAGACGATGTAAAAGCACCCGTTGATTTTCCAGATATTGCAAAAAAATTGGCTGATGAAATGTTGGATGACGAACAATCACGCGGTATTTTAATCTGTGGCACTGGGGCAGGGATGGAAATCGCTGCCAATCGATACAGACATATTCGTGCATCGCGCTGCGAAAGACCAGAACAGGCACGCGACGACCGTTTTCATGACGATACAAATGTTTTGGCATTGGCGGCTGATGACATAGATATCGAGGTTGCATTTTTATGCGCACAAAGTTTTCTGGAAAGCCCATTTGATAATACAGAACGTCGTATTCGCAGAATCC
>JAKSTD010000119.1 GCA_024402755.1 Alphaproteobacteria bacterium | reverse complement strand
CCCACAAAATACAGGCAATTTAAATTTCATATTACCCCACTTTTATTTAAAACGAATATTTTAACCCAAGGTGCAAACCAAAGGAGCGCCATGTTGCTTCCTTTAATGACTCGCTTACGTGTTCTGTGTACGCAGGAACTTCTTCTGCATACCAATTTCCTGGATTTAATTCATCTTCGTAATATACGACAGATTCCGCAACATACAATTCGCCACCAATCTTGCCAACATGGAAATAGTCAGTGTTTGCCTTTAATGATATTTGCATACGATCTGATAATTGATAGGAATATTCTATTTCCGCTTCGTAAGCAAATGCGCCATTGTCTCCTTCGTCCAGGAAACTAGGATTTTGTTGCCAATCGTCACGATTTGGCCAGGTTCCTTCGGATGAATACTTTGGCATACTAACCTGGGCATAAAAACGAAGTTTATCTGACAAAGTCATTTGTTTTTCAACTTCCAGCCCCAGATAAAAACCACTCCACGTAGTGGTATAAATATGCGTTGTCCCTTCGACAGTAATTGCCCCATCGCCACCGATAACGACA
Organism: Alphaproteobacteria bacterium; assembly: GCA_024402755.1. Taxonomy (GTDB): domain Bacteria; phylum Pseudomonadota; class Alphaproteobacteria; order Rs-D84; family Rs-D84; genus Enterousia. The sequence goes on along the minus strand of JAKSTD010000119.1, from coordinate 1,521 downwards.
CAGTCGCCTTCGGCAACACCCCATGGCAAAGTTCCCATACTGGAAGAATAATCAACCGTGGTCAAAGATGGTCCCAACGGATATAAAACACCATCAATAACAGTTCCACCAGAAGGCGCCAAAACAACCTTGATATCTTCGGGACCCATACAAACCTGTCTCAATCCGGAATTGTCAGCAACATACACATCCGTAGGGACCGCATAATAATTATCCGAATCAAAAAAAAAAACATAATCACCAGAACTGGTCATCAATGGAAGATAAACACCAGGATTTGGATATAAATGATTAGACATCTTTAAGTTATGTTTGAATATTTCGTATCCAATGTGCGGACTTATTTTCCAGCCGCCCAAATTCCAAATATGATGTGCAGACACACCAACTTCTAATCTGCGCAAATAACCCCTCTGGCCACCCATAGAAAGAGTAAATATACCGTCAGTTGGAATAGCATAATCATACGGTTCCAAATCATAGTCCATAGAAAGACCACCGGCGAACATAGAACCATAAGTATAATCACCATAAACGGCCAAATCAAAACCACGTATATCAAAAACATGTTTTAACCCGACATTAAATTCATGAAACCACATATCGTCCCATTCAAGAATAGAATTAACACCGGTCTTAAATTCAAAGTCAGCAAACCGAACACCATATCCACCAAATATAGTCGTATTGTGTTCTGAGGTTGGTTTTGCAATACCGTTCGTTGTCTGTGTCCCGCGTACATCATATTGCTTTACATCATAAACGTATGTTTGCTGGGGACGTGGAACCTTATAAGAATATTCGCGTGTTCCAATAACCTGCTTTCTTCCCGAAGTACCGACATACCCCGTGTACCCATAATTTTGATATTTCCCATAACCAACCTGGTTTGCGTTTGGAAAACCACGATCAGCATAATAAGCAGGCACGCCCTCATTCGATGCAGCGCAAGCGAAAGACGGCACAAAAGCAAGTAAAAATGCTAAAAAATTTCTTTTCATTTTCCTTTCTTGGAACCATTATAGTATAAAAAATATTTTTAAGTAAAGCATTAATTTAGATTGAATTTCATTTTTTTATAATTACTATTTCTGGCATGGCTTTTTCACACAATATTTATATACACGTTCCGTTTTGCATATCTAAATGCAATTATTGTGCGTTTTATTCGGCTGCGTGTGATAATCCAGATTGGGAAAAATATTTAAATAATGTATGTAGCGAATTAAAATTTTGGTCTGGAAAATTGGGCAAAGTAAAAGTCCCGACAATATTTTTTGGTGGCGGAACACCGTCTTTGATGCCGATACAGTTTTTTGAAAAACTAATGTCTTGTATTCGTAACTGTTTTGATATAAGTGAGAATTGTGAAATCACTTTGGAATCTAATCCCGGAACGATTGATAAAGATAAATTGTTTGATTTTGTGTCGTTTGGTGTAAATCGCTTGTCCGTGGGTGTTCAATCATTAAATGATGAAGAATTAAAATTTTTGGGTCGGCGACACAGTGTTAAACAGGC
>JAKSTD010000118.1 GCA_024402755.1 Alphaproteobacteria bacterium | reverse complement strand
CTTTTGTTTTTCTCTTGCACTTTTTCATTGTTGAATTCATACCAACTGGAAAAAGCAAAATAATGTTTAGACATTTTTGCATGATTAAATTGTAATTTGTCATCAACAACAAATCCAATCAGTTGATGATCGTCTGTCGCATAGAATAACGGATGTGGTGTTGAAACATTTATTAAAATTGCTGTCCCTATAAATAAAATGCATAAAATACAATTTACATTTTTGATAAACCAATTTTTTGAATCTGTTTTAACAATCAAAATCAAACACAATAAACCAATGATACATAATATTAAAACAGTATTTGAAATATGTGGAATTTGAATATTTGCATACGGTAGATTTGTTATGTGTGTTGCCAAAGACAAAGTAAAATGGTAAATATTATGTGCTAAATTTATTAATAGATGGAAATCAAACAATGCGCAAATTGTCCCGATTATAATCAACGGCATAATTAAAATTGAAAATATTGGTAACAAAATCAAATTCCCAATTAAACCATAAAGAGGTATATATCCAAAATGCGCGATGATAAAAGGCATGGTGAAAATTGTCGCAATAACAGCGGTCATCAATGATAAATATAAAATATGCAAATGCCGCTTTATAAAATTTCGTTTTGTGTATTCTTTATCATCAAAGAACCAAAGCAGACCGAATATTGCTGCGAACGATAATTGAAATCCTGCGTTCATTACATAAAATGGGTTTATTAAAAAGATTATCAAAAAAGCCAGCGCTGCATTACGCAATGATAAAACACTGCGTCCCAAAAGTATCGCGATAAAAATTAAAGTCGTCATTAAAAACGCGCGGACTGTGGCAACACTGATTCCTGATATACACAAATAAAACAATAATCCAAACCATGCACAAATTAACGCGGGGTATTTAGCAGGTATGCGTTTGGTAATATATGGAAAGAAACGAAACAACAAGTAAAACACGGCAAACAGCCAGCCGCCAACCAAAGTCATGTGAAAGCCGCTGATTGACCAAACGTGTCCAATGCCAACAGATTTCCAAATATTACTCTCGAATTCTGATATGGTTTTCTTGAATCCCAAAACCAATGAATCGGTTAAAAACGAATTTGCTTTGTTGTGAATATATGTTCGTATATTTGCGCTATGTTTTGATTTTATGGTGTCATAATTTTGGAAAAATCCCGTTGCAGATATTTTTGAAAAATATGCCCAACGCGCATAATCAAAAGATGCAGGAACATATTTAGACGATGGGTGAAATAATATTGCATCACCAGAAATAGTATCGCCAATATTTATATCTTGGTTATCATTAGATATTGTAACACGAACATTAGCATATTTTTTGTTTGAATCGGTTTTTATTTGTTCTGTGGGAATACGAATTGTTAAACGTGTATTTTCTGTTGTGTAATCTATATCTTTTATTTTGCCAGAAATTGGTATTGTGCCAAAAGAATCGCGTACAACGGGTGTATCAATAATATGCGTGAAAGACATCGAATAAAAGAAACCAAATAAAAATATTGCCGCCCCACGAATAAATATATTTTGTTTTTTGAAAAAGATTACAGCCAGCAACAGCGTAATCAAAATTGGAAAATGAAAGTTTGGTTCAATTCCGCAAGAAAAATACAATGCCCCACCAAAAGCCATAACAAACGGCATCCAAAGGAACAGATTTTTATATTGATTTGCAAAAAATTGTTTCATGGGCTTATTATAGGATTTTACACCCCATGTGCAACTGATAATTATTTACCGAAAATAAAATCTGGATTTGATGATATGGAAATTATTGTGTCCATATCATCATTCGCAGATGTTTTTTGTTTTATAACCTTGCCACATTTTTCACATTTATGGGTGATTATAAATTCACCGCTTTTTTGTTCAATAGAAATCGGGCGCATCATAGCACCACAATTTGATTGACGATCACCTGGATTATTATCAACATGACGCGACCATAAACATTTTGGGCAATGATTTGTATATCCGTTGCCTAAAACTTCTGCGCCACAATGGGCGCAGGTAAAATCTTCAATTTGTTTAATAAATTTTTTCATTACAACCCCAATGCATCACGATACATT
>JAKSTD010000117.1 GCA_024402755.1 Alphaproteobacteria bacterium | reverse complement strand
AACTGTGTTCACCTTGTGCTAATTCATGCGCAACAATACCAGCAATTTCATCATCGGATGTTAGTCTTGTATATTTTTTTTTGTACATACTAATTGTACGGTTATTATGTAAATTCATATCATTACTGTTTCTGATAAAAATTGAATTATTATACCCCGCTCACGCGCACCGATTGCCTTGCGGACACCGATTTCACGTGTGCGTTCTGCAACAGATGTCAGCATCATATTCATAATACCAATAGAACCAACCAATAATGATACTGCGGCAATCGCGATTAATAGTAATTTTAAATAGCCAGTTACTGTGTCCATTGTTTCCATAATTTGTTTCATATCTGTAATTTGAAAATCATCTTCGTCTCCGTCTTTGATTCTGTGTCTTTGACGCAACAGAGATGTTAATTGTTCAATTACAACATTGTTATCTGCATCAGGGAAAATTTTTAATGCAATCATAGTGACCGAATCTGGAAATTTAGAACCCTGCAATCTTTTCTTTAATGTTGTGACCGGTATAATTATCATATCATCTTGGGAACCAAAAGCCGAATCACCACGCGCTTTCATCACCCCGATTACCACAAAAGCCATATTTTGAATTCGTATTATTTCACCAACTGGATTTTCTGGCAACCCCAGTTCCATTGCTGTATCGGGCCCAATAATCGCATAAGTTGCCGCATTTTTAACCGCAGTATCATCAAAAAAAGTTCCGTGTTCTATTTCAATATCTTGAATTGTCGCATAATCTGGATAAACCCCCAACAGCATTGTTGCCCAATTTTTATTTCCATATATTACCTGGGCGCTGCCCATTTGTGCTGGGGTTATCGCCATTACATCTGGTAATCTTTTGATTTGTTCGGCATCTGTAATCGTCAAAGTTTGCCGATTTCCTATTCGAACACCACCACTGCGCGCTGCACCAGCACGAATCACTATCGTGTTTGTGCCAAGTGATGAAAATTGGTCTGTGATTGATTTTTGAACTGTTTCACCAACAGCCACCATTATTACCACCGCCATTACACCGATAATGATGCCCAGAACGGTCAAGAACGACCTTAACTTGTTTCCGCTTATCGATATCCAAGATTCTTTTAAAATATCACCCAAAGTCATTTTTTATGCCGTTTCTCTGATTTTAATAATACATCTTCGTTTTTTGGGACTTTGCCATCGTATGTAATTCGTCCGTCATATATATGAATCACCCGATGCGCAAATTGCGCAATTTCAAATTCATGTGTTATCATTACTATGGTTATCCCCATATCGCGATTTAATTTCTCAAAAAATTTTAATATTTCATCCCCCATTTTTGAATCAAGCGAACCTGTTGGCTCATCCGCCAATATTAATTTTGGTTTTCCAGCCAAAGCGCGCGCAATCGCAACTCTTTGTTTCATTCCGCCCGATAGTTGTGTTGGTAAATAGTTTTCAAAATTTTCAAGATTTACCAATTTTAACATTTCTCGCGCACGGCTGATTCTGTCGCGCATTTCCCACCCGCGATACATCAATGGCAACATCACATTGTCCAAAACTGTTCTTTTAGACAACAAATTAAAATTTTGGAAAACAAAACCAATATGTTCATTACGCACAGTCGCTAAATCATCTGCGGTCATTGTGGTTATGTCTTTGCCGTATAATTCATAAGTCCCACTGCTTGCAGAATCAAGCGCACCGATTATATTCATACATGTTGATTTTCCAGAACCGCTTGGTCCCATAATCGCGACAAATTCGCCAGAATTAATTGTAAAAGTTATATCAAACAAAACCTGTTGAACACCACCGATAGCAACCGGAAAGGTTTTGCATATTTTATCCATATCAATAATTGGTGTTTTATCTTTCATTACATCCGTGGTCCGCGCATTGTTGATTTGTTGGTTGTTGATTGTCCTTCGAAACCTATTATCAATTTGTCATTTTCTTTGATTTCATTTGATATTATTTGTGTGTCTGTTGCGGTAGCAATTCCACGTTTATACGGCACGAATACTATATCTTTACCACGTTTAATCGCCAGATGTGTCTTTGGTGTTATATCGTCAGCGACATTTGGAATTATGTTTTTATATGTTCGAATTAATAATCCTGAATTT
>JAKSTD010000116.1 GCA_024402755.1 Alphaproteobacteria bacterium | reverse complement strand
GGAAAAGATGGGTGCACGTGTCAGTGGCAGTGTTTCTTCAAAAACAGATATTGTAATTGCTGGTCGGGATGCGGGTTCTAAATTGACAGACGCAAAAAAATTGGGTATAACAATATGGACCGAAGAAGATTTTGATAATGCAATCGGGGAGAGATAAATTGCAAACAGAATTGGAAAACAAAAAAGAAAAAAAGAAAAAGCGCTCTTTTCGTGCGCGTGTTTTGATTCTTTTTATAAATTTGCTTTTGATATGTGTGGCATGTATTGGTTTTTATGTGCTGTTTGTGTTTTTGCAAATGCCATCACTTGATTCTGTTTTGCACGAAACACGTGAACCTGCGATAATATTCCTTGATAAAGATGGTCGCGAAATCCGGGCAGACAGTCGTATAATGGGGGCGCCTGTATCGGTTGATAATTTGCCCCCGCATGTATGGCAGGCAATCGTTGCTATTGAAGACAAAAGATTTTTCAAACATGGCGCAATATCTTATCGCGGGACTTTTCGGGCGATAGTTATAAATTTGTTTGATGGGCGGTTTGCTGCTGGTGGTTCTACGATAACGCAACAAACGGTTAAAAATATCTTTTTATCCAAAGATAAAAAGGTTTCGCGTAAAATCCAAGAATTGATATTATCAATGTGGTTGGAAAACAGGTTTACAAAAAATCAAATTCTTGATTTGTATATGAATCGAATTTCATTGGTGGGTGGTATGCGCGGTATTGATGCGGCGGCAACCAATCTGTTTGGACATCCTGCGAATGAATTAACTTTGGCAGAATCCGCCCAGATTGCTGCAATGTTAAAGGCACCAACTGTGTATAGTCCGTTGAAAAACCCTGATAAAAATATAAGACGTGCAAAAATCATTTTAAATGAAATGGCAAATCAAAAATATATCACTTTGGAACAGGCGCAAAACGCAATCAAAGAATTAAAACCCGCCATCAAAACGGCAGACAAAAATATGTATCGGTATTGGACAGATTTTGTCAGGGATGAAGTTGAATCGCGCCTGGGTGAGGTAAATCAAGATTTGTATGTGTATACCACACTAGATACCAATTTACAGAAACGAGTTGCCGCGTCTTTAACCGAGAATATCGGTGATTATCAGGGCGCAATAATGGCAATTTCACGTGATGGTGCGATTGTCGCGATGATTGGCGGCGATAATTACCAGGTTAGCCAATTTAATCGTGCAACGGCACTTCGTCAACCAGGGTCTGCATTTAAACCAGTGGTGTATTTGGTTGCACTGGAAAACGGGATGACACCGGAATCTTATGTAAACGATTCCCCGTTTTCAGTCGGTGACTATAACCCAAAGAATTATGATGAAAGATATTATGGTGGAATAACTTTGGCAACGGCATTTGCAAAAAGTGTTAATTCGGTGCCATTAAAATTAACCAAAGAATACGGCATAGATACGGTATTAAATATGGCAGCGCGTCTTGGAGTGGGGGTCAATTTGAAACGCGAATATTCAACTGTTCTCGGTGCTTCGGAAATGAGTTTGGTTGATTTAACAACCATATATTCAGTGATTTGGAACGATGGTGAATCTGTGCATCCGTATGCAATCACAAAAATTAAAGATGGGGCGGGGAATATATTGTATTCGCGTGACCCATCAGAAACGATAACTATACTGCAACCGCAAACTGTGGAATATATGAAGCAATTATTATACGAAGTTGTCACCAAAGGAACCGGTAAACGCGCATACACAGAAGGTGTTTTGGGCGGAAAAACCGGCACCAGCAATGATAATCGCGATGCATGGTTTATTGGCGCGACCAGTGATTATGTTATGGGTGTTTGGGTTGGAAACGATGACAGTTCTCCAATGGATTCCAAGATTACAGGCGGCACATTGCCTGCAACAATCTTCCCCGATGCTGTGGAATCATTCCCTTGATTTATGTCCTGTTTTTATGTAAAAATTTCCTGCGTAGGCAAGGGAAAATATATCATGAATAAAAACAATCTTACACTTTTGCCAAAATCTTTGTGGCGGTTTTATTTAAATTATGGGTTTAATGGTCTTAAATCTTTGGTTTTGTTGTGGATGGTTGCTTTTTTCTTTGTAACTATCGGCGATGGTGTTATATTCCCAAATTTTCAACGCTGGGTGGTTGCATTGTTTGAAAAACCAATTCCAGAAGGTGTTAATTTAATACAATATGCTTTGCCAAGAATAATATTTCTTACAA
>JAKSTD010000115.1 GCA_024402755.1 Alphaproteobacteria bacterium | reverse complement strand
TTTTGATAATTTTCCTTTATAATTTATACGATGAAAGTATATATGTCAAATATTGAAGACATCAAAAATATGACTGATTTGGAATCTAAATTGTCCAAATCAGAATTGATACAATATAACAGATTTACAAGCAAAAAACGCAAATTACAGTATTTGTTGTCTCATGCCATTGTTCGTGATATTTGCGGTGAAAATATAGTTGTTGAAAATGGCAAACCAACAATTAAATCTGGTTTTGTGTCAATCGCACACAAAGATAACTGGGTTGTTGTTGCGGTATCCAAAAAACGGGTTGGTATAGATATAGAAAATACTGATGTTGTGCGGAATTTTATTGAACAAGCAGAATTGTTGGGATTGCCCAAAACACACGATAAACAAACTTTCTATCAAAATTTTATAGAATTCGAAGCCAGATTTAAATTTGGCGATGACGCAGATACGGCAAATATATATTTCTGTGAATATGGCGATTATTTAATCGGTATTTGTACCAAAGAAGAAAGGCAAAATATTCACTTTATTTTGTTGGACCTAAATAAAAACAGCGATATTAAATAGGATAATGCCAACCCCAATCCCAATGTTATCCCCATGGATTTTATCAAAAAGAAACTGGTAAATGCCAAAAGCCCAAACCCAACAAAACTGGTTAAAAATGAAAACATAACAGGGCGCATTTCTTCGTCACTGGTTGTGTTTAAGTTGAATATCGTGTAATCTAGCCCCAAACCAATCACTATAAAGAAACTAAGCATGTGGAAAAATGTGATTGGTTGACCAAACCAAGTTAAAATGCAAATTGATAATAATATCGCTAACACAGACGGAACAAGATAAATTATTGCGCGCCCTTTGTAAAATACGGAAAGCAAGATAATTAAACATGCTGCACAAATTGCTAATAATTTATAAGTTTCATGGCTATATTTTTCAATTTGTTGCGACAGTGTTTGTGATACAGATATAATGCGTGCGTTATCATTGTTTATTTCTATATCGGGTGAAACCTGGGCCAAAGAATAGACATATTCTTTATCGTTAATAATCAGTTTATTAATCCAATTTTTTAAAAAAGGAAGTTGAATATTATCCGGGGTTAAATATTCTGTTTGAACGAAAACTGGTTTTTTTCGTAATTCTAGTTTTTGTTTTAAATATGTTGATTGATTTTCATAAAGTTGTTTTATCAATTCTTGATTTTGTTTTTGCTGTTTAATTGATGGTATAATACTGGACAAAGAAAAAAATTCGTTTCCATTGTTTTTTATTTCTTCTTCGGTTTCTAGAACCTGTTGGATATCTGTCCCGCGAATCATTAACACCGCAGATTGCCCAGAATTATTTAATTTTTGAATAATTGCTTCGCCAACAGCAATCTTGGCATCAGGGCGATAAAGTTGATTCATATTATTTTCATGTTTTACAAAGGGCAATGTTGTAATTACTAGCAGTCCAATCAAAGCAAATGTTATAATTTTTGCTTTTTTCGACAAAGAAATATTAATTTTTAATGTTTGGGTTTTATAATTGAATTTTTGTGGTCCAAATAAAAACAAACCAGTATAAATGGTTGTTAATCCAACGATTGTGAAAACTGATATCTGTTGTAACAATGATATGCCAGAAAACATCAATGGTAAAAAGCAAACCAGAGTTGTTAAAAATGAATGTTTCATATTTTTATGGATTTGGGTTTGATTCTTCAATGTTGCGCCTGTTATAAAATGAAATGAATAATCTATGCCTAAACCAATAAGTGTCGTTCCAAAAACAAATGTTAATATATGTGGATGACTGAAACATAAAAACAGGGCGATTGTTCCACATAAAAAGCCAACAGACAAACTGACTATAACGGTTAACAAAGTGAAAATTTTCCTGAATAATAAATAACTGAACATTATTGCCATTATCCCAGCCAACAACGACAAAGCACCAATTTGTATTTGGCTTTTTCGAACCATAATCGCAGTATGCAAAGGGAAGAAACGAAGCAATTTTGCAAGCATATCCTACTGCTGCCGACTGTGATTCTTCACAAGCAGCAACTGATTACCTTAGAGCAAAACAGTATTTCAATCAGGATGGTGGTCTTATTGTTTCTGATAGCAATGTAGATATAACTGCATTACCTACAGAAAGAGCAGTTGCACAGGCACAGCAATTAGAAAGATTTTTCGGAGATTATCCCGGATTGAAAGGCAAGTTTGATGGTATTAAATATCAT
>JAKSTD010000114.1 GCA_024402755.1 Alphaproteobacteria bacterium | reverse complement strand
TTGGCACATGAAATAGTTTTATTTGATGTTGATGGTATTCGCGCACGTGCCGCCGCCGAAGATTTGGGACACGCGTCTGCGTTCTCTTATGACATAAAAATAAATGCTGTTTCTAATTATCGCGGTATCCGCGGTTGCGAAATCGTTATCATTGCAGCTGGAGCCAACCAAAAACCCGGCGAAACGCGTATGGATTTGCTGAATAAAAACGCAACAGTTATCAAAGATATTGTTCCGCGCGTTATGGCAAATGTAGATAATAAAAATGTAAAACTGATTATCGTGACAAACCCATTGGACGTTATGGTTATGTTGGCACAAAAATTATCAAAACTTCCCGCAAACCGCGTTATTGGAACTGGAACAATGTTAGATTCTGCGCGACTAAAAATTATATTATCACGACAATTAAATGTGTCTACACGTACTATCAACTCTTATGTATTGGGCGAACATGGAGATTCTTCGGTTATAAATTGGTCTTCGGTTTATGTTGGCGGAATTGCTTTGGATGATTTTTGTAAACAAACAAAAATATCCTTGCCTCAAACTACACGCAACACTATCGAACACCGCGTAAAAAATGCAGCATACGAAATTATTCAGGGGCGTGGCGCAACATGGGACGGAATTGGCGCAGCAGTTGTTGATTTGTTATATGCAATTATTAACGACGAAAAACGAATTTTAACAACTTCTATTGTAAATGGGGTCGGCAAAGACGCGGTTGCTATGTCCATGCCACGCATAGTTGGCGCAAACGGTGTTGTGATGACTTTACAGCCAAAAATGGACAAAAAAGAACTAAACGATTTACGCAAAAGTGCGAAAATTATTCGTAAAAACTTTGATTCAATCTAGAAAGAAATCAATCTTATAGGTCATAAAATAATCCTGTGTTATATTAAAAATAAAAAGCACAGGATTTTATTTTATGAACAGAAAAGATATAAATTTTGAAATCAAAGATAACGGTTGTCGGCTTTGCGCAATCTTGCGCGGTTTCCAAATTGGCAGTTTGTTTTTTGTTCGCACAGGTTCAGACAAAATCATTATTTCTGATGCGGAAATAGATTCAAAATACAAAGCAGATGAAGTTGAATTATATCTGGTCCAAGAAATAATATCCATGGCACGTAACCAACACCGTAAAATTATTTCAATATGTCCGTATATTTCCGAAATATTTACACAACATCCAGAATTTGATGATGTCCGCCTGCTTAATTACGGGCGATAAAAAAAACCGCCACAGAAATTCATCTGTGGCGGGGCTCCCTTCCTTCCGCAATAGCGGAAACTGTGTTATGCGGCCATACGGTTTGCAGATTTACTTTCTGTTTTCTGCGTCCATAATCTTTTTCGCTTCGGCAAAGACCATTTCTTTGACACGCAGTGCCAAATCAGGTGTTTCCAAAGTTTCAGCAGCCACATCAAAATTGTCTGTTCGTATTTGCAACGAAACATATGCACCGATTAAGGCAGCACGTGATAAATCTTCAATAGAACGAGGTGCATTATTTTTTCCGATATGCAATTCGTCACTTAATGATACGATTTGTCTGTCTGCATTAACCCACACAGTTGTTGTCAAAACTTTATCCAGAGCAATCATAATCTCTTTTATATTTTTTGACATTGGTTCCTCCCTTCCAATCATTTGTTTTATAGGAAAAAAACAAACTCTCTATTGTATTTACGGCTGTATTTACATTTTTTCGTTTTTGTTTTTTTCCGTTTGTTATTTTTTCCCAGATTTCCGGTTTTTGACAGATTTCTGGGGGTTTACAGGTTCCTCCACCTTGTCTATACAAACATCTTAGAACAAAAACGAATCGCGGGTCAAGTATAAATTTCGATTATTTTAAATTATTTTTAAAAATCGCAGAAATACGCACTCGTCATCACTAACAGATGGAAATAAAAAAATTATTCACAGCATATATTTTTATGCTTGCGCGAAATTTGTTATTATGATAAAATTATAGAAAAAGGAAGGGGAGACGCCCGTGAAAAGATTTATTAGTGTTTTAAGTGGTTTGCTTGTTTTGCCTGCTTTTGCAGAGGTTGCACCAGTTTATTACGATGAAATTGTCGAATATGTCGACGATGTCACAAATGTGGAAGATTCCGCTGAATCTGACAAGACCGATGAACAAAAAAGTGTTGGACAAAGAACAACTGTCAATCGTTCAACATCCGCATCGCGTGCGATTTCTTCTGGAACAAACACATCTTC
>JAKSTD010000113.1 GCA_024402755.1 Alphaproteobacteria bacterium | reverse complement strand
AAATGCATATAAAATATTCTACTACAAATGGTGGTGGTTTTATACGTAATGGAGGAACAATACCGTGGAGATTCTTAAACCCTGGTGCGTTACGGGGCAGTCCATTAACTTGCGCATATATCAGCACAAAACCGAATGGCACTTTCGCTGTGTTTGAAAGCGAAGAAATCGGGAAAAAAGCCCTGCACTTGTTATTATCTACTGGCGAAAAATACAAAGGCAAAACGATTGCTCAAGCTATTCGCATATATGCACCAGCACACGAAAACGATACGACAAAATATATAAATGATTTAAAAAGCAAAGGTATAAACGTTAATAAAGTTTTACCAAATTTAACTGCCAGCGAATGGAGCCAACTTGAAAATGCCATAATGACACTTGAAGGATGGCGGGTTCAAGGCACCATAGAACATTTTTAATTTATAACAAAAAACCACCAAAACAGGTGGTTTTGTTTTACTTTAAAAAGCATTTCTAAAACTTGGGTCGCGAACTGCACAATCCAAAGCATCCATAATACTGATATACGAAGCAAGCTGTTCCGCGGTCGCACCAGAAACAAGGAATATCGCTTTGTCCATAAATGGAACGTTTTTAGATATCTTTGTTTTCAAACATTCACAGGCGGCTTCTGGGACATCTGCCTTTTTGCAATCGACAGCCAAGGAAGCAAAACTTTTATCTATGACTATATACAATATGCCCAAAATTATAATTATGCCCAAAATAATTTTAATGATATTATTCTTTTTTTTATCTTGTTTCATATTTTCTTCCTTTGTTTGGTTTATTCAATTTTTACAGAAACATCCATTAATAGCAAGAAATAAAGGTGTATTCTATTCTTGACCATCAAACAGACCTGTTGTGCGTGCAACATCCCACCAATATTTTGAAAATACTGGACGCTTGCCCCGCTCTGCCCATGGTTTCATATAATCCGAATAATGCAGACACACCAGATTATGTTTCAAATCATCCAATTCTTTTTCCGGATAAATTTTAAATATACGTGACCCATGCGACAGTTGAAAATTATACCGCAATGGTAAGAACTGTATTCTTCCGCCCAGTGTCGCATTTAAAACATCTTGGTCTGGATTTTTAAAATCGTTTTCCATCGAAGATTTTATCCATTTATCGTAAATCTCTTCATGACGAATCTTGTCCAAATCCATCAATAAAAACCCTGAATTTATATATCCGTTTGTTCTGGTTGGTACGGCTGCGATAACATTTTTACCCAAATCTAATTCATATACATCAATCAAATCATTAAAAAACACCATATCCATATCTGCATAAATAATTCTGGAAACATTTGGCAATAATTTTGGCAACATCAATCGATACCACATAGCCACAGGCCATGCACGGCGATTAGATTTATCAAAATCATGATTTCCATAAACAAAATGAACGGTTGAAGATGTTCCCTTTACAACATCACGAATTATATCTTGTGATTTTTTATCTACATCTTCATTGATTATACAATACACATCATAATCACAGCGATTTTTTGACGCATCTAACAAAGATTTTAATGTAACCGCCGCCTTGGCACAGCCACGCGCATCAAAACATAGCGCAAAAGGTATTTTTGTTGGATATTTTATTCGTGGTATTCTGGTTTGACCAACAGTCGCAATCAATCCATGATATCTGACCCGGTCACGATTCAATCGACGCGCCGCCCGACTAGTTCCGAACATTCCTGCAACAGTCGCACAAATTTGACGAAATTTACTGTATTTATACATGTAAAGACCTCTTGGGTATTGTTATGAAAGTAATCATAAATAAAAAATATCTTTTTGCAAGACCAATATTGATTTTTACGTGTTAATACCGTATTGCGTGTAATATTGAGAAGGAAAATATCGATACTAATTGAAAGATTTAAATAAAATATACGGTAGCTCAATCAAATTTTTTGTTCAAATATTTTCATTGGTTCAAAAATCTAAAAAAGAACATAATTCACCAAAGGAGAGTAATCCAAAATCAAAAACAAAACCGGCAAAATGCCGGTTTAATTTTGGTATAAACACTTTATTCTGCAGCAATTCCTTTAACAGATTTGCCTGTTTCTATGGCATCTGTTTTAACCGCATTTGCTGCATCTTTGAATTCTTTTCCAACAGCATTGACGTTTGCCTTTGCTGCATCCTTTTTGGTTTTAAAGTTTTTCTTTATTTCTTCCTTTTGTGTCTTTTTTTCCGCAACAGCATCTTTTGCTGCTTGA
>JAKSTD010000112.1 GCA_024402755.1 Alphaproteobacteria bacterium | reverse complement strand
AAAGTGCGGTAATATCTGCGCTGTATCGCATAAATGTATTTGTTCCACCAAATCCAGTATATGCAACCCCAAAATCGCCAACGATACCAGTATGAGTGTTTTGTTGGAAATTAGTGTTCAAATTATAATAACGCAAATTTGTTCCCAGTGTATAAAGGTTTGCTTTGTGCCAACCACCCAGTTGTAAATCATAGTTTTGGTCAAACGAAGCAGAAAGACGCATCGTTTGTGTCCAATGGTCTGTCAATCTCCATCCTAATCTTCCAGAGACTGCAAAAGAATCGCGGTCGTATCCATATCCGCCCAACTTAGAATATTTATATTCTGTATAAGATACATCAAACCCGCCAGATAATTCGCGATTAAACAAATATGGTTCGGTAAAACTGAATAATGCTTGCCGTTGGTATTGGGCAATAGAACCTTTGATTTGAACGACTTGCCCCCGTCCCATAAAATTATTTTCAGTAATTCCCGCATCAACCATAAAACCGTTGATTGTAGACCATCCAAAACCACCGGACAATTCGCCAGTTGGTTGTTCTTCTACCTTGACATCCAGATTCATCATATTGGCATCTGCAAGACGCGTTGGCACCATTTGAACATCTTTGAAATAACGTGTGTGCATCAAATTTTGACGACCTGTTTCAATCGTCTGTAACGAAAAAGGGTCACCTTCGCGCATGGGCAAATGATGTTCAATCACATTATCAAAAGTTCGAACATTACCCAATAAATTTATATTATTGATATAAATTCTGTTTGTTTTTTGAATTTTAAAATTTAAATCCACTGTCCGGGTATCTTCGTGTTTTGTTGGTATTGGTTCAACACTGATGAACGCATATCCGTGATCTGCGACTTTGCCCCGCAGCGCATTTATTGTGGCATCAATTTCATCAATATTATACACATCTTTTTTTGATATGGTTAAAACTTTGGTTAATTCTTTATCTGGAACATCAGAAAAAGGGTTGTCGATGGTAACATTGCCGATTTTATATTGATTGCCTTCGTCCACAGTATATTTCACAGAATAATATTCCCTGGTTTGTGAAAATTCACCCTTGGCATCAGTGACTTTAAAGTCAAGAAAACCATTTCGCAAATAAAATTGCTGTAATAATTGTTGGTCATATTGAATTCTGTCTTCGTCATACACATCAAACTGGGTCATAAAGCGCCACCAAGCATGTTCGCGTGACAATATTTCACTGCGCAATGTTCGCGACCGAAACTTTTTATTATTTTCAAAATCAATATTTTTGATATAAGTTGGATGACCTTCTTTGATTTCGTAAACAACATTCACACGATTATTATCCAAATCGATTTTCTTTGGGTTAACTTTTGTCCCGAAAAAGCCCTTGCGTTGATAAAGTGTCAATATGCGTTGCACATCTGCACCAATTACAGATTTGTCGTATGAAGTGCGCTCTTTGGTTTTGATTTCTTTTTTCAAATCATCAGTATCAATTTCGTCATTACCTTCGACAGTCACCATGTTGACCAATGGTGCTTCATCAACTTTGATTTTAAGAATACTGCCATCTAAATAAGCGTTAACTGACGAAAAATATCCGCTGGTTTGCAATTTTTTTGCTATTGTATTAACTGTTTCTGAATTTACATTATCGCCAACCTTGACATCAGATAAAATACGCACAGATTCTGCATCCATGCGTTGTGTCCCAGTGACATCAATACGTGACAATACTGTTGCACAACAAGCATCAGTATAAGCAATACCACAAACAGATAACAAACAATATGTTGATATACGATGTTTCATTTTATCTTGCTCTTTTGGTGAGATTAACACAATATCTGGCTCTTTTTACGAGGTCTGTATAATATCTTAAATCTTGTTTTTCGTGATATTCTTTCAATGCTGCATCAACATTTGTATTTTTGTCTACGAACATAACAACATCATTAAGCACAGCCATAACCGTGCATTTGTTATCTTTTGATTTTTGAATTGCGCAAACCAAAGCTTCTTTGATTGTCAACCCAGCAACAGGAATATATGTAATAACCATGACTTATCCTTTCTAATTCCAACCAAACACCCGTGCAATATCATTCCACATAGTGAAAGCAAACAGCAATGCTATTAAAATCCAACCAACCAATATTGTAATTTCCATTGCTTTGCCGCCCAGTTTGCGACGTGTAATTGCCTCTATAATCAAAATCAATAAATATCCGCCATCCAAAACTGGTAATGGCAACAAATTGATTACGCCTAGATT
>JAKSTD010000111.1 GCA_024402755.1 Alphaproteobacteria bacterium | reverse complement strand
GAAATAAGAAGTTTTGCCATGATATACCTTACCAGATTTATTCTAGTATTCATTATAGCATAAAACACAAAAAATTCCAACTCGCGTTTCGCCCACACACCACAACCAAAAATTCAACCACCCCTTGCGGGTGGTTTAATTTTTGGTCTGCGCACGGATCGGTGCGAGCGTTAGCGCAGCACCAATACGAGAATACACAATTAGAAACGGATTTTATTCTGTTACGATTTGTATTTCTGTCATAGGTTGAATATTTGTTTTGTCCAGCATTTGATATTGGTACGCCACTGTCTCAAAATCTATTGCACGCATATCTATGTGCCGAATATTCCTATTATACATTGTGTGATAATATATCTGCATATTCGTCAGATCTGTGGCAATCGTCCATTGGGTCGCAGATGGCATATTATTTGGTGCTTTATCTACATTAAACTGAACACCCAATGGAACATCAAAATTATTTAATATATGAAATGCCTGACGAATGGTTTCAGATGCTGTATTTTGCTGCAGCGAATATGTCTCAAAAAATGCGGCACGAACAAAACGCGATGGCGGGGTAAAGTCCCCTGGCAACCCCAGAAAACCACTGCCGGCGCCAAGTGGACGCAACTGTAATCCATGCATATTTTTGGGTTCAACTGCCCCAGGGTACAGGTTTATATAATTGTTCAGGTTTGTCAGGTGCCATTGATAACCAGGAGCATTTGTTAAGACACCAAGTTCACTATCGTAAAAATTCGGAACGCCATTTACGATTTCCAAAATAACCTGTTTACCATATTTATCTGTAATGCGCCAATGAACAGTTTCTGCGCGCGGGTCAAAGTTTATTACACGAATATTTTGGATCCCTTGTTTTACGTCATCTATATTATCAAACTGCGACAATATCCATGGTACCAGTTGAAAGTCTGCAAGTGTATTTTCCTTGTACTGTGGGTTATAGTCTTGATATTTACCGTATTTTGGAAAATAAAACAAGGCGGCAGACAAACCCGCTTCGTTTGTTCCGTCAATTATATATTCTGGGGCAAGCACAGCAATACCAACATAACCATATTTTGCAGCAAACAACATGCCATCTTCTTCTTCGTTCGGCAGCGATGATTGGCTAACATGACCACGCGGAACAATTACATACATATTGTCCATTTCTTCGCCAGACCAATCCATTGTGCGCGCGACAACAACTGAATTATCACGCGACTTTAATGTGATTCCTGTACAAGCATCTGCACCAAGCGAAATTAGTGCACATAACGGTAATAATGTGTAATATATCTTATTCATCTTGATTTCCCCTACACCACATATATTGCTATAAAATACTGTGTTTTTATATAGGAACGATTTCAGTGGCAACGTATTAATAACCATAAAAAATTGCATAAAATAAAACTATTAAATGTATTTTATTCGCCTGTATTATTGCTCAACCAGCTGCACTTTGTTATTCCCCTGATTTAAACCCGTGGGCAAAAAAGTATTTTGATAAAATATCACTAGATGCATCAAAACCTTTTTTTGCATTTTTTCACGATTTATCAGGGAATGGGATGTTGGGGCAGGTTACCCACGAATTTACACATTATTTACAATCAATTGGAAAAAGTAGTATAAATTATGATGTTGTAAAAAAGGCAGCCGAATATTATCAATATTATTATGCCGACAAAAATAAATATAAACAAATTTACATTGATTCTATACACGAATACGAGGCACGAAAAGTTGAAAAATATGTGCATGATCAGGCTGTATTTATGATACAGACACATAAAAAACTCATGAATCAACAAATTGAAAAATAACTCGCGTTTTTCCTACACACCACAACCAAAAACTCAACTGGCTTTGAAACGAATAATTTTTGTTGACCATGCTTTCAATAAAGTTATATGATTGCAGGTATAGGAAAACAATCTTTAACAAAAAGGATAAAATATGAAAAAATTAGTTTTGGTAAGTATGTGTTGTGTAATGGGTGCAATGTCCACCGCAAATGCTAGTTGGTTTGGCAATCTGTTCAAAAAAGAAGCAGAACCACAAACATTAAGCGAGGCATGTAATACTGATGAAATAACTGCGGTTTGTCCCGATATTGCATTGGGCGAACAAACTTTGGCTGGGTGTTTGTCTGATAATGTAAAATCTTTATCAAAAAAATGTGCAAAATATGTTAAAAAGTCCATCAAAGAAAACAAAGATTTGGTTTTAGATAAAAAAGATGATGCAACAAAAGCTGTAAACGAACAGGTTCA
>JAKSTD010000110.1 GCA_024402755.1 Alphaproteobacteria bacterium | reverse complement strand
ATATATGCGACAAAGATAAATCCATTTGTGATAAAACCCACCCCATTGTTTCTGGATTAGAAAACAATCGGTGCGTATATAAAATCAAATCTTCAAAATCCAAGACATTATGTGACTGTTTTAATTCTTGATACGTTTTCGCAAATGCCGCAGCCAAATCAAAAAGTGCGATTGTATCATCGTAAATTTTTTTATTTATCAGATAGTCATTGTATTCACGCACACGATTTATTTCGCCAATCAGATAATCGTAATTCAATCCCCGTTTTACATTACCATTCGCACAAAGATAGCAATTTTTATATTTAGAAAAATCTATAGTTTTTTCAATAAATTGTTTTATACAATTAACAACATCTGTTAACGCCTTGGTTGGTTTTTTCTCGGTTTCGGCACATAAAACTATGTTTTGCATATTATTGCGGTTAAAACACCAGTTTTTTTCAGGACCAAGATTTAATTTTTTCTTAATTGTTTCAATAAAATATTTGCGATAGTTAACAAAATCATTTGCCCGGAAAAAGTTTTTATATTGCTTTTCTATATTTTCCAATAAATCAGCAAATTTATACTCTGAAACGACACCGATAATATGCTCAAACGCATTAATCGTATTTGAATCCAATGTTGTTGAATTAACAACCTGCTCTAATGCGCTATGTAATAAAACTTTTTGGAACGCATCAGATATCAAAGACCAAGACGGAGATATGCCGGCTTCGGTCGGAAAACGATGTAAGATTTCTTCGCAAAAACCATGTATGGTTTTAATCTTTAATATTTCTGGACTATCAATATACCGAAAGAAAATAGCGCGTGCATGTTTAACATCTGCATCAGTTGGAATAGAATTTGTTGTTATGCCGCATAACAATTCACGTAATTCATCATCCGATGCCATGGCCCAACCGCGCAATGCCGCCAAAATACGATTGCGCATTTCTCCCGCGGCCGCATTGGTATATGTCAAACACAATATTCCGCCCATATCATCTTTGCTGCGAAACAAAATACGCAACAAACGTTCTGTTAAAACGCTTGTTTTCCCTGTCCCAGCGTTCGCTTGGACCCAGACATTATTTGTTGGTTCTGCAACAATTTCTTGTTCGGGTGAAAGTTGTGCTTTTTTTATCATTTATGTCCTTGCTTTATTCTGCAAATTCTAGTATAAAAGCATAAGAACTGCAAGAGATATATCTGTAACGCTTTTTATGGGGGGTAAAATGGATTTTAATAACACAGTACTTATCATTTCCGCTTGTTTCGGCGGTATTTTATTTGTTTTGTTGATTGCTTTATATTTCATATCACGCAAATCACAACGTGTTATGCAATCTATGATTGATATCATTACGGCCCCGAATCGTGCCCGCATCCAAGACGCATCACGCGTGTTGCAAACAATCATGGCTGATGAAATCAAAAAAATTTCTGATTGTTTCCAAACAATGCACACAACGTTACGAACGCAAATTGTTGCCGCAGATGAACTGCGCGAAAAATTGGGAACACAAAACGAAGAATTGGTAAAAATTGCCAACGAAGCGGTTGCGCGCGTTGCGCAAATGTCTGGGCGTATAGATAATACTGTATCGGGTTTGCGCGAAATTGTAAATTCTGAATCATGGACCGATGTCACAAATGCCACAGACCGTTTTGCAAGCACTGTTGAAAACACATTAACCCAGATTACAAACACGACCACAGATTCCACAAATAAAATAACCCAAATGGACGCCAGCATAGAAAAATGGACCGAAACCAGTGAAAAACTGACCGATGTATTGCAAAAATCTATTGACGATAATGTCGAACATTTTACCAAGATGGCAAATGAATCCGAAACCATTCAAGAACGCATTTCAGAACTTGCAAAAAATACTACCGATGGGTTTTCCGCAATCAAAGATACCGCATCAAATTATGAAGACGTATTAAAGGATAATAATAAAATCATCAGTTCGTATCTCGCCAAACTTGATTCATTTGATAAACAAAGTAAGAAGCAATTAACCACCCAATCAACAACTCTGACAAATACTGCCAATTTGTTAAGCGCCCAGGTTCTTATTACAGAATCCGCAATTGAAAAACAGGTACGGAAATTGAAAGACGCCGTTGAAACTGTTATTACCAGTGCAACCGAAACAGAAAGCGCCGTCCGGGGCATATCCACAGAATTGTCTGGTCTAACCAATCACTTTGAAACAGAAATCAAAGATTTTGCAACCGATGTTGTTTCTGAACTAAAGACAGTATCTGGGGTTG
>JAKSTD010000011.1 GCA_024402755.1 Alphaproteobacteria bacterium | reverse complement strand
TAATGTTGGTTTATCGCAATCTGCACTGGTTGCGGTCGATGAAACCCCAGTTGCGAAAGTTGGCACGGAAATTAAAATTGAAAAAATTGCAAAACAAATCGTCCCGATTTGTTTTGGGCTTAGCAATAGATTACATGTGTGTGTGTGTGTGTGTGTGTGTGTGTGTGTGTGTAGGTTTCTGCGGGTTTCAGCCGATTGGGCTATTTTTTTGTTCATTTCTTCGTCTCCTTTTCTTATGTAAACTCAATATGGGTATTGTACCATATTTTCTTATTCTTGAAAAGTGGTTTTTTTAGTTCCCCTCTATGGAGGGGTGGTGCGAAGCACCGGGGTGGTTTACATAAAAACAAATTATCTGACCACCTCCCCGGCTCTGCCGGTACTCCTCCAACGGAGGAGAACTTTTTTATTCCCCTCCCCCACAGGGGGAGAATTAATTTAATTTATTTTCGAATTTATTTTTTTCAATATCGCCTTGGTCAAATCAGCGCACAGCATTCCAATAAACGCACCCAAAATAACATCCCCAACCCAATGCGCACCGATATAAACACGCGACAAACCAATAATTATTGCCAGACCCCAAGTTGCCCATTTTATCCGCGGAAGTAACATTCCAATCATAACAAGACCGGCAAAACTGACCGCTGTATGTCCAGACGGCATCGAATTAAACACACTTTCAAATGTTCCCGGGACAAAGAAAGTTGCATCCAGTGCTTCATAAATAATTGGTCGCGAACGTCCGATTAAAACTTTCAATATACCGCTTGTCAAAATCGCCATCACCACCGAACACAAAAGGTAAAACGCATAACTGTTTTTTATCTTGATAAATGCAAATCGAAAATCGTTTTCATTTGTAACCGCTTTGTAAACAAAGAACGATATAACAGCCAACAAAGAAACAACAAACCATACCTTGGCACTGAAAATCTTACCAAAAATGTATGCCGCACCACACCAAAAACCTGCACCGCCGGTCCACGGATTACATTGAGGATTATGTAAAATTGAATACAATTCCTTGTCCCAACCAAACACACATCCCAACACCAGTGCAACCGTAATAATCGCACCAAAAAAAATCCATTTCCATTTCAAAGTATTATCTTTTCTTATAAACATTTTATATATCCATCAGTTGATCATAGACCTTACTGTCCGTGAATATTTGAACACTTACGACACCAGCCAAAGCATCCTCATCTGTTCCGCTGATAATCTTTGGACACGCAGCCCTTACAGCATTAACATCAACATTTTTGTCATTATTATAATCGTGTGCATTAAATTTCCCATTGATAACATTCAAAAGAAACGATTCCCTTTGTTCTGCATTTCTTATATTAGACAAACACACTATTGGAAAAACACCACGGCCATCAAGCACCTTGCCGTATCCAGTTTTTACAGATTTGTTTAATAATTCCAAAACACCACCATTTTTCAAATCTATGAAACTAGCGATTCTTGCACGACCCGCCGTTGGTGTCCCAACCAAAACACCGCGTTTGTTTTCATTAAACGATGCAGCAAGCGCCTCTGCGGTGCCACGCGTGGTGTCAGAAATCAAAACCACCACAGGAACACCAGTCACTGCATCACCGCCCGGCACAACTTCTAATTCGTCAACAGCCGTTTCTATCGCACGCATTATCGGTTTTTGCCCCATAAACAATCCCGCCAATTTCGCAGCAGATTTTTCATTATCACCCGTAGATGTTCGCATATCTAAAATAATACCAGATACATCTGGATGTTTTGCCAGTGCTTCATTAACAATGTCAACCGCCCCATCAGAAACCTTGTGAATTATTATTTCCAAAATACCCTCTTTGGTATCCTTGTTCGGTGCACGATAAATAACATCTGCATCCGCCATCATAATTGTCGCACGGCGCAAAGTCACATACCGATTCCCAGATGGTGTTAACAATTTCAATTTTTCTGTCCCAGAATTATATCCTGCCAATATTCCAGATATATCTTCGTCACTCATCCTTTCAACACGTTCGCCGTTGATTTCGGAAACTATGTCGCCTTCCCTTATACCAACCATATCCGCAGGCGAATCTTTATAAACCCCAGTAATGCGCAAATTACCGCGCGAATCGCGACCACCGTCAAAGCCCAAACTTGTTAAAATATGTGAATCATCACCGTTTAACATATCACGAGAATAAATATAATTTCCGTTCTGGTCGATTCCAGAAAGTAACGCGTTAACAACAACCTGATACAATTCTGCATCTTTTAACGCACGCAAACGCGCATCTCTTTCACGCATCCGCAACAGCAAAGTTGTCGTTAAATCACCATAGGATTTCCAATCTTTACTTTTTGGATACGGATAATTAGCAATCAATTCATCGCCCCAAACCAAAACCGCCCTTTCACCGGTCGCCGCAATATGCGCATCAGGATTTAATTTTTCCAAACTTTCAATCGCAACATCTATGTTTTTACCCGCCCAATTTACACCGTCTAACTTTTCATAAATATCAGCAAAAACATCAGATACAGCATAAACATCCAAATCGTCTTGGATTTCAACATTGTCATAAAACAATGTATCAGATTGCGCAACAAAAGGACAACAGAGCAACCCAAGCATTAAAAAGAATTGCTTTATTTTCATTTCCTTCTCTCCTTTCCTTTGGTTTGATCTGATTAACCTTTAATAATCTGTTTCCCGTAAATTAAAGTGATACAAAATAACATTAGAAACATAAACACTTGTCAATGTTCCACTTACCACCGAGAAAGTCATAGCGACTGCAAATTCACGCAACATTTGACCACCAAACATGTAAATACCAACCATCGCCAAAATCGTAGAAACACTGGTCATAAGTGTTCTGTATAACATTTCATTTACAGCTAAATCAATAATGTCACTAACTGGCATTTTATGGTATTTTTTAAGGTTTTCATCAATTCTGTCATAATTTACAACCTTGTCATTAACAGAATAACCGAGACCCATCAAAATAACCGCAATCGCAGTTTGATTAAATTCTAGACCTGCAATAGAAAAGAATCCAAACATCAAGACAAGGTCAAACACCAATGACACAAAAGACCCAACCGCATACCCACCGCGATAACGAATCCAAATGTATATTGACATCATAATAAACGACACCAATATCGCCAAGACACCACCACGAATCAATTCGCTACCGATTTTTGGTCCAACAACCTGAACATGAGAATATGTCACATTATCGCCCAAAATGTCTTTGATTTCAGTGACCTTGGCATTTTGTTGTTCATCTGTTACACCCTTTGGCAAACCGACACGCAATAAAATCGCATCACCATCTACGGCCTGTAATTCTGGTTTAAATTCTGCCAATTCGTGACGCATTTTATCAATGGTATATTCGGCATTTGTCGGTTTAACCTCCATCGAGATACCGCCAGAAAAGTCAATACCATAATTAAAACCTTTGAACACAACAGACAATATAGACAACACAATACAGATTGCAGAAATCCAATACGATAATTTACGATATTTCATAAAATGCAATTTCATAACACAACTCCTTCAACGCATTTTTATTTCATTCTTATGTAACCAATTTTCTTGCTTTTGCCGTTCATATAGTAATCAATAAATACACGTGTCAAAAGCAAGCAAGTAAACAATGTTGTCGCCACACCAATCGAAAGTGTTACAGCAAACCCACGAATTGGTCCTGCCCCAAATTGGAACAAAATCAACGCGCAAATCAAATTAGTCAATTCGCCATCCATAACTGTTTTTGTTGAACGCTCAAATCCATAATCAACTGCACGCAATGTCGGGACACCTTCACGAACTTCATCCCTGATTCTTTCAAACGGCAAAATGTTTGCGTCCACCGCCATACCAAGTGTTAACACGATACCCGCGATACCAGGCAAAGTCAATGTTGCACCAAATAACGCAGACACACCAACAATCATTAACAAATTAACAATCAAAACTATATCTGCGAACAAACCAAAGATTCCATATGCCATCGCCATAAAGATAAGGATAAACATCACACCAACAACAGAACCGATTTTTCCAGTTGCGATTGTATCAGCCCCCAATCCGCCACAAACTCGGCGTTCTTCGATACCTTCCAATCGCGCAGGCAACGCCCCCGAACGCAACAACACCGCCAAATCTTATGCACCCTGTAAAGTCAACCCACCAGATATTTGACCGCGTCCACCCGGGATTGGTTCACGGATTGTTGGCGCAGATAAAACCTTGTCATCCAACACAATCGCAAATCTTTCATTAACATGTTCTGTGGTTAATTTAGCAAATCTGCGTGTTCCGCTCGCATCAAATTCAGTTGTCACAACCGGCATATTATTTTGGTCAAAGTCCGCCTGGGAATTTTTCAAACTGTCCCCCGACACTTCAACACGCGAATATACAGGAATAAGTTGTCCTGGGTTTTCCATATATTCCAAAAACATAGTCCCGCTTGGCGCATGTCGAGATTGTAACTGTTCATTTGTAATATTTTCATTAACCAAATGGAAAGACATCTTTGCGGTCTTGCCAATCAATTCTTTAATACGTTCTGGATTATCAACACCAGGCAACTGAACCAAGATATATTTTCCACCCTGTGATTGAATCGATGGTTCCTTTGTTCCCAGTGCATCAATACGACGACGAACGATTTCAATACTGCGTGACATCGCATCATTGATAAATTCTTCACGCGCCTTGGATGTGTAAGATACAGTCAAAGTTTTACCACTGGAAGACACATCAACACTACTTCCCAAAACACTGCGCAAACGTCCCTTGGCCTTGGACACTTCACCATCGTCACGCACAACCAAAGTAACTTCTTTACCAGTATTACGCAAATCAGAAAAACGGATAACCCCTTTATTGCGGTCAATCAAAGCGCTGCGCACTTCGTCATAAAGTTGCGCAGATTTTTCTTTTAACATAACATCTGTGTCAACCTCTAATAATAATTGCGCACCACCTTTTAAATCTAAGCCCAAAGGAATCGGTTGTACCCACGATGGAAAATAAGGCGCCAATTTCGGTGACAAAGTCGGCACTGCCAGCAAACACCCAAACAAAGAAATAAAAATAATCGCTAATTTTTTAAACATGATAACCTGCCCTTTAAAAAATATTATTCAACACTTGCAACAGCATTTTTGTTTATTTCAACAACAACACCCTTGGCAATTTCAACATCGAAACTTTTTTCGTTAATTTTTTTCACAGTTCCATAAATGCCAGCCGCCAGAACGCGATTGCCAATTTTAATAGAATCTAACATTTTTTGGTATTCCGCCATGCGTTTTTTATTTGGCCGTATCATAAAGAAATAAAGTATCGCCATTATAACAACGCAATAAATAACCATTCCCCACATACCATCTTGGGACTGCGCAACAGGCGCACTTTGTGTCACTTGATTTGCAACTTCGATCGTTTCGTTCATAAATATTCTCCTTAAGTTAATACATAAACCCTAGTAAAAAAAAGGACACAAGTAAAGAGAAAATTACCCTATGCCCGTTCAAACAAAGAATCCAATTTTGATATTGGTATAACCTGGTAAACCGGGCGGCCATGATTACATTCACCTCCCCGTTCAGTATGTTCTATATCTCGCAAAATTGCGTTCATTTCCGCCATATTTAATTTCCGCCCTGCCCGCACCGAATGATGGCACGCAAAATTCGCCAATTTTAAATGTAATTTTTCTTGAATTTTTGAAGAATGACCGTTGGCACGAACTTCGTCTGCAATTTCTTTAAAACACTTTTCCCAATTCAAATCCCAATCTGCTGGCTTTTCAAAAATGGCTATCGCGTTATCACCAAACGAATCGATATGCAATCCGCATTGCCTCAATTCATCTGCAATCATTAAAACAGATTCAACTTCTTCGCTGCGCAATTTTATAACAATCGGTGTCAACAACGGCTGTGTTTTCATTTCATGTTCGCGTAATTTTTCATAAGTAATTCTTTCATGCGCAGCATGTTGGTCAACAATAACAAAACCATTTAGATTTTCTGCCAAAATATATTTATCATTTAATTGCCCAATAACGCGTCCCAATGGCAAATCAAATTCAGATTCTTGTTGCACAATATTTTGCGACACATCAATTTCGTCTATACGGCTATTTCTGTCGTATAGCGACGGTTCTGCAACAAAATGTTTCGCATATAAATTTGAATCTTGTACACGCGAATCAAAGAAAGTTTGTGTTAACGGAATTTCAAAATCTTTATTAACAATCGTATCAACACTTTGTAAATTTTGATTCAATGTTTTTGCCAACACTTCGCGTAAAGATTTTATGATAAAAGAACGCACATGTGTTGGCTCTAAAAAATGCACCTCTGTTTTTGCGGGCGATACAGTTACATCAACGTGTTTTGATGGCAATTCCAGATATAACGCACACAGTGGAAATTCGCGCGCATGCATAACATCCATATATGCCGCGCGAAGTGCCGCAACCAACACCTTGTCTTTGACCCGTCGACCATTCACAAACAAATATTGATCAACAGATGACGCACGCCGCAATGTTGGATTTGAAATATATCCATGTAATTTCATATCTGATGAAGACGAAGTTGCATCAACACGCAGCATTTTATCGCGTGTATCCTCACCCATAATAAAAATTACACGTTCTAATAAATCTTGATTTTTTGGGAATCGCCATTTGTTATTAAGTGTAAAACCAACATCTACACGCGCCATGGCCAAACGCTTTACAGTATCAACCACAGACAGCATTTCCGCTTTGTCAGTATGCAAAAATTTTAATCGCGCAGGTGTTTTTGCGAATAAGTTTGCGACCCTTATTCTTGTTCCTTTTTCCCAATCAGAAGGTTTTATTTCCATTGTATCTGCATTTAATTGCCAGCCATGTGACGCACCATTATGAAAAGTATCAATCGTCATATTTGATACAGATGCAATAGAAGGCAATGCTTCACCTCGAAACCCCATAAAATTAATATTCAACAAATCATTATCTGGCAATTTAGATGTCGCGTGACGCAGAACACAATTCGCCAAATCTTCTTTTGC
This sequence comes from Alphaproteobacteria bacterium, assembly GCA_024402755.1. Taxonomy (GTDB): domain Bacteria; phylum Pseudomonadota; class Alphaproteobacteria; order Rs-D84; family Rs-D84; genus Enterousia. The sequence goes on along the minus strand of JAKSTD010000011.1, from coordinate 1,203 downwards.
CATACCACGACCATTATCAATGACAGAGATCATTGTTCGTCCACCATCAACAACATCTACAATAATTTGGTCAGCACCTGCATCCAGCGCATTTTCAACCAATTCTTTGACGACACTTGCCGGTCTTTCAACCACTTCGCCTGCTGCGATTTGATTTATCAAAAAATCCGGCAAAACACGAATAGACATATTAATCCTTGAAACTTACATCAATTATTTCCAATTCTTTTTCCCCACTGGGTAATCGCACAGTACAACTATCTCCAACGCAGTGTCCAATTAACGCGCGCCCAACCGGCGAAGTGCAAGATATAACCACTTTTCCATCAGATTCAATATCTGATAAAATTCTGCATTCCATCTTATTGCCATCTTCGTCTTCAGTAATAACCTTGGCGCCAAAAACAACACGGTTCCCAGACAATGAATTGATATCTATGACCTGGGCATTTTCTATGATAGATTCGATAAACTGAATCCGCTTATCAATTTGTCGCTGTTTTTCCTTTGCTGCGCTGTAATCTGCATTTTCAGACAAATCGCCAAGGGACCGCGCCCATTGAACAACCTTTAATATTTCTGGTCTTTGGTTTTCTTTTAAATCTTTTAATTCGCACAACAGTGCATCAAAGCCCTGACGCGAAATTGGTTTTTTATCCATAAATATCACCTTGTATTTTGCTTAACAATATAACATTAATTTTAATTTTGCAATTATGATTTGAAACGATTATACTGTAACTTATGATAAGATTAAAACCAAAAGTTTTGACATTATTCCTGATGCGCCGCTTTTTCGCCAGTTTCTTTTTGGTAATGTTAACTGTGTGCGGGGTGATTTTTGCTGTCACATTTGTAGAACGACTTTCTGCGAATCCAGACGCAATATCTACTCTTGTTGATTCATGGTTGCGCTTGCTGGAATACATTCCTATGTTTTTGCCATTGGCGGTATTTATGGGGACACTGGTTGCATTTTATAATTTGACTAAATCTTCAGAACTGATAATTGCATCGGGAACTGGGATGTCACCTTTTCAAATATCTCGTCCATTTTTATTTGGCGCATTTATGATTGGAATTTTTGCATCGTGTGTTATAAATCCTTATTCTGTAAATTTGACAACTAAAAATTTAACAAACCACCAATTAAAATTAATAGATAGTGCGATATGGCTTCGTGAAAAAACTAATGATGGGATT
>JAKSTD010000109.1 GCA_024402755.1 Alphaproteobacteria bacterium | reverse complement strand
GAAAAAAGAGTTGGGAATCACAAAAGATAAAAAAGAAGCCAAAGAAATTAAAGAAGATGTTGAACCAAAGGTAAAAGTTAAACCAGAAAAAAGTCTTGATATGTCAGATGTAACAAAATGGTTCAAAAATGCTTTACAATATGTAAAAAAATATTGGGTGTGGTTTGTATCTGGATTGTTGGGGTTGTTGGTGGTTGTTATTTTTGCTGTGATTTTGGTTAATGGCAGTGGTAAAGAAACACAAAATACCGAAGTCGTTAAAACACCTGTCGAAGAAGTTGCAACAATCCCAGAACCAGATTTTCGTTATCCAATACACGAAAAATTTGACGAAAAAAATGCAAAAGAAGCACGCGTTGTTTTGCAGGCAGAAAAAGAATCTTGGGTGAAAATCGAAGACGCAAGGGGTAGCAGTGTCTTTTCGCGTGTCTTGATTCCAGGTGATGTTTATTATTTGCCTGCTGGCGATAAATTCAAAGCAACATTTGGTAATGTTGGTGCGATAGATGTTTGGGTGGATGGACAGTTGATAAAGAAATTGGGCCCCGCTAATACTAAAAAAACAGGTATTTCTATGGCGCCAGATGCGTTAAAGGCGGTTGGGTTGGCTGAATAATTCTTTTCCAAACATTGATATATCTAAAAATTTTACTATATATCCATTATGACTGGAAATATAAAAGTTCGCGGTGCACGCGAAAACAATCTTAAAAATATTGATTTGGACCTGCCAAAAAATAAATTGGTGGTGTTGACTGGTGTTTCTGGTTCCGGAAAATCATCATTAGCATTTAATACAATTTATGCCGAAGGACAAAGAAGATATGTCGAATCGCTTTCTTCGTATGCGCGCCAGTTTTTGGATATGCAGAAAAAACCTGATGTCGATTTAATAGAGGGTTTGTCGCCTGCGATTTCTATTGAACAAAAAACTACTTCGAAAAATCCGCGTTCTACTGTTGGAACAGTAACAGAAATTTATGATTATTTGCGTCTGCTTTGGGCGCGAATTGGGGTGCCTTATTCCCCTGTGACAGGATTACCGATAAAATCACAAACTGTTGCGGAAATGGTCGAATGGACATTGAAAATACCAAACGGGGTAAAGTTTTTTATAATGGCACCGATGGTACGAAACCGCAAAGGCGAATATAAAAAAGAAATCGCTTTTTTGATTAAACAGGGGTATCAGCGCGCCATTGTTGATGGAACACTTTATGAATTGTCGTCTGTGCCACCACTGGATAAAAATAAAAAACATAACATCATGGTTGTGATTGATCGTGTCGCGATGCCTGATAAAGATTTGACAGGGGAAGACATGGATGAATTTAAATCGCGTCTTTATGCGTCATTCGAAGCGTCTTTGCGTCTTGTCCCTGGTTCTGTCGTTGTTCGCAGATTAGACACAAATGAAGATTCTCTGTATTCTCAGGAATATGCGTGTCCTGTATCTGGTTTTACTGTGCCGAAAATAGAACCGCGTTTGTTTTCTTTTAATGCGCCAATCGGTGCGTGCAGCGAATGTGATGGTTTGGGAATGCAAATGAATATTTCACCAGATTTAGTAATTCCAGACCCATCTAAATCTATATTGGGCGGCGCGATTGCGCCTTGGTCGCGTGGCGGTATGTTAAGTCAATATGACAATATTCTGGATGCTTTGCATAAAAAATATAAAATATCTTTATCAAAGCCATGGTACACATTAACTGAACAAGATAAAAATATTGTTTTATATGGGTCTGGTGACGAACCAATAAAGATAAATTGGAACGGGTATGTTTATGAAAAACCTTTTGAAGGTGTAATTCCAAATCTGGAACGCAGATTGCGGGAATCAGATTCTGAAGCGACGCGGGCAGAATTGTCAAAATATCAATCTGAAAAACTTTGTCCGGCATGTCATGGAAAGCGGCTTAATATCCAGGCATTGTGTATAAAAATAAATAATTGTGATATTATGGATGTCTGTGATATGTCAATCAACGAATCTTTGCAGTGGTTCCAAGATTTGCCAAAACATCTTTCAAAAAAGGAAAACGATATTGCATCTATGGTTTTGCGAGAAATTACATCAAGGTTATTTTTCTTGCAAAATGTTGGTTTGGGATATTTAACGATGTCGCGTACTGCGGGGACTTTGTCCGGTGGGGAAGCACAAAGAATAAGATTGGCTTCGCAAATCGGCAGTGGTTTATCAGGTGTTCTTTATGTGTTGGATGAGCCGTCGATTGGTTTACATCAAAGTGATAATGATAAATTAATA
>JAKSTD010000108.1 GCA_024402755.1 Alphaproteobacteria bacterium | reverse complement strand
TTGGGGTTGCCGCGATTTCGCGCAAAACAAATTCGCGAATGGTTAAATCGTGGGGCGCCTGATTTCAATGTTATGAAAAATCTGCCTGAAGATTTGCGCAAAAAATTAAATGAAGTCGCAGAAACTTTACCTGTAAAAATCGTAAAAAAACTGGAAAGCAGCGATAACCAAACAACTAAATTTTTATTGGAACTTAATGACGGCGAACAAATAGAATGTGTTTTAATGCGCACAACATACGGAAATAGTGTTTGTGTGTCTTCCCAGGCAGGTTGCGCGATGGGATGTAAATTTTGTGCCAGCACTTTGTTGGGGTTAAAAAGAAATTTGACAGTTAATGAAATGTTCGCACAAATTCTGGTTGCTGGGTGGGAATTGCGTGGCGATAGATTACGCGATATTCACCCCAATGGCGACCCGAATAATGGCGATGTTTCTCATATCGTTGTTATGGGAACGGGTGAGCCATTACAAAACACAGAAAATGTAATTGGATTTTTGGAACGCGCGAATGGTGAATTAAATATATCTTGGCGGCGAATAACTGTGTCAACCTGTGGAATCGTGCCAGGAATAAACGAATTAAACAAATGGGGGCGTCCAATTAATTTGGCTATCTCTTTACATGCCCCAGACGATGAATTGCGTTCGTCAATTATGCCGATAAATAACAGATACAAACTGCGCGAAGTTTTGGATGCTGCATTTGCGTTTTCAGACACACACAAGCGTCAATTAATGATTGAATACATATTGCTGGGGCAAAAAGACAAAAACGGCTCTGTGGTGCTTTATAATGCGAATGAGGGGCATGCGTTAAAACTGGTTGAATTATTGCGCGGACATAATGTGATGGTGAATTTGATACCTTGGAACAGTGTAGATGAACGCGATTTTGCATCACTGTCTGGAAACGCAGTGCATCGATTCCAAGATATTTTAATAAAAAACGGAATACACACGCGAATAAGACGGGAACGGGGGGCGGATATTGGTTCTGCATGCGGACAATTAAGATTGAAAAACAAAAAGAATATTGCATAAAATACCAGTCTTTGGTAAAAAAATAGAATAAGCAATAAAAACACCGCCCAAACGGGCGGTGAGTTTTTTTATAATTCCACACATTTAGCTAACATGTATCTTTGCGTTGGGTTCAAAATAGAATCCTCGGTCAAATCTGGTTGCAAAGGATCATATGCAGCTTCTTCACCCGTTTCAATCGTCAAAGTTCCAGGTTCTGAACATTTATCTATAAAGTTCTGTCTTGCATCAGAAATTTTATTACGCAAGTTTTCAGGCAACTGATAAATACTATAACCACTGACATAAATTTTTGCGCCCAAAGAAGCAGGTGTATCATTAATTGCTGTGATATCACGTTCAACAAGATTTTTTAACATGTTTGGATTATTTTCATCATTGGTTGGTTTTACAGTTTTGTCACCATCAGATGCTGTGGCTGTTTCTGTTTTGTCTATTGACAATTTTTTATTATTGACGGGACCGGTAGAATCTTGCCCCTCATTTGTTGAACCAGAATTCCAGGCGTACAGATTATTAGCATCAACACCTTTCAATTCTTGTCCAGTAATATTCGGGTTAACAGGTACAACTTCTATCCTTTTGCAAGACCCTTTATCACTTGAAGGTTTTTGATCCGAACATATGCATGTTCCGTTTTTATTTATTCTTCCACCAGTTTTTAAACAATTTGTTTTATAGATTGTTTCGTCTGCTTTTTTCTGGGCGGCAGCGACTTCTTCTGCCTCTTTCGCTTTTTTGATTTCTGCTTCTTTTTCAGCGATATCTTTATTTACTTTTTCCAGTTCTTTTTGTTTTGATTCAATACCAGATTCATATTCATCGAGTTTTTTTGCCTGTGCCACATTGCCGGCAACACCAGCCGCGGTCAATCCAATCGTGGAAAGTCCGGCGATTTTTAACCCATTTGACGAACCCATACATTTTTCCAATTCTTGCATTTTGCGTTGTTTTTCACGGACCAGTTGTGTATAGCGCGCCCCAGCACCAAAACAAATATTTGGTGCAATCGCAATCATTAAACCCAACAAAAAATATTTTTTCATATCCAATACCCCGATTTAAGGTTATTTATTTTTTAATTCTTTCAATTCGTCTTTTTTATCTTTTACATTTTGTTTTGCTGTTTCGTATTCGCCTTTCTTTTCACTTATCTTCACACCCTGAACCGCAGCAGCAGTCCCAGTTGCAACCACCCCAGCAGCACCAATAACAGTTGCAGCAATCCAGCCCTTTCTCTGTTTTTGACATTTGGCGATTT
>JAKSTD010000107.1 GCA_024402755.1 Alphaproteobacteria bacterium | reverse complement strand
CCCCGTCAATTTTAAAGATAATTTCTTTGTATCCACGAAGCGAAGTTGCATTTTCTTCGATAATTTCTATCTTCCACCCTTTTCGCAGGGCATAAGATTTGTATTGATTGAATAAATCCCCTGCAAACAGTGCAGATTCTTCGCCCCCCACCCCGGCACGAATTTCAACAATCGCGCTGTTATCATCAGCCGCATCGCGTGGAAGTAACGCAATTTGTAAATCGCGTTCCAAATCAGGTAAAATATGGTTTAATTCTTCCAGTTGCTCTGCCGCGATAGATTTCAATTCCGCATCATGCAACATTTCGTTGGCATCTTTGATACCCTGTTGTGTTTGAAGATATTTATCAATCAATGGCAAAATCTCATTAAGTTGCGAATATTCCTTGGACAGTTTTGCCAATTCATCGCCAGCCACATCACCAGAATTCATTTTGGTTTCAATATCTTTGGCGCGCGATTTTATATCCAGCAATTTTTGTTCAATTATCATATTATTTCGCCTTTATTTTTTTGATAGCATCCGCCAAGGACAAAGATTCTTGATTTCCAGATTTCATGTTTTTAAGCGCAATCATATTTTTTGCAACTTCCGTTTCACCAACAATCGCGGCGAATCTGGCACCTATTTTATCAGCATATTCAATCTGGTTTTTGAATTTCTTATCTGTATCCAAATAAGCCACTGCCGCAATTTCCACATTCCGCAAAGCATTTACAACACGCGAAGCATAACTCACATTTTCATTTCCCATAACCAGCACTGCAACATCGATTGGATTTGCAAATCTGGTTAAATCTATTTGATTATTTTCTAACATGGATGCAAAGATTCTTGAAAAACCGATGGCTGCCCCGACACCAATTATTTTTGTTTTTGAAAATTTACCAGCCAAATCAGCATAACGACCGCCCCCAGCCGCAGTTCCAAGTTCTGGATGATTTATCAATTTAAATTCAAAAACCAAACCAGTATAGTAAGCCAAACCACGCGCAATAGATAAATCTATGATTGCATTTTTGACCCCCATACCATCCAAAACTTTCATAAAATCAGTCAGTTCTTTGATTGCGGCATCTAATTTTTCAGATTTATTAACAAAACTTTCATAACCATTTGAAAAAACAGATTTGATTATATTTTCTTTTTCTGGGTTGTTTAAGAAATCTTTTAAACCATCGGCAAAATCTTCATCGCCCATTTTATCTTTTTTATCAATCAGCACAAAAATTTCTTTTTTCTGTTTTTCGCTTAATTCCAGATAATCAAACAAAGCATCCCAAAACGGGCGCGACCCAACACGCACTTCGTTTGGGCCAATAAATTCGATGACAGAATCCAAAGCTGCCCCAATCACAGAAATAATTTCTGCATCATAATTTGTGGACAAAGAATTTATTCCCATAATATCTAAATCCATCTGGTAAAATTCACGATAGCGCCCGCGTTGTGCGCGTTCTCCACGATAACGTTTTGAAAATTGCGATGCACGAAACGGAAAAACCAAATTATTAAGATGACCCGCAACATATCGCGACAGCCCAACCGTTCCGTCATAACGCAACCCCATTTTTGTATCACCCTTTTGGAACAAGAACATTTGTGTTTCAATTTCGTCCCAGTTATCTTTGTCAGTCAACACTTCTGCGCGTTCAATCGCCGGCAAATCAAGCATTGAAAAGCCAGCAACACGCAAAACATTTTGCATTTTATTTGCACAATAATCGAAACACCGTTGCTGGGCTGGCAACAATTCTATGAATCCTGATAATGGTTTTGTTGGTTTTAAATCCATTTTTCGCATCCTTTGTTTATAAAAACCAAATTTGAAAGAAACTGTATTTTTCAACAGAATTATATCATAAAAATTAAACAATAGCTAGAGACACACGGCGCGCGCCGCGTGATGAAAACGATGTGCCAAAGATACAAATTTTGTATTCATAACACCGATATTGTAATAAACATTTTTTGAAAAGCAAATAAAAAAACCGCGGAAACGCGGTTTTTTTTTATTATCTTCTTAAACCTACATTAAATATATCACCCCAATCAGCAACTGTTTGTCCGCCGACTGTGCAATGCAGGGCATCAAAACCTTTTTCAACTTGCTTCTTTTTAATAACTACACCAGAAACGACACCACCGACTGTCCCCAAAATCACACCAGCGGTCAAATCAGATGCAAGACGGGCAGTATTAAAATTACCGTCTTTGTCTTTCCAAACACTGGCATCACTTTCCGCATTTCTAAAGAACGAAGTTAATGTGTTTTCCGCAGCCAAAATCTCTGCCCCATTATCTGGACCGGGG
>JAKSTD010000106.1 GCA_024402755.1 Alphaproteobacteria bacterium | reverse complement strand
TGTTGATGTCTTCCTTTTGAATCTAAATAAACCATAGCTCGAAAGGCAATTCCAGCCGCTAATTCGTTTTCACTAGCATGTGCTGCAACGTAATTATATCTTGCATCTTTTATTAAATTACATGTAAAATTACCCGAATCGAATTATCATAAATATGCGACGGTTGGTGGTTTGGTCAGAGATATCTTTTGTCAACTAAAGAAGCGTTCAAAATAAAGTTTATTTAAAAAAATAACCAGATAAAAACCCGCAAATGCGGGTTTTTTAATTGCTAGTGGGACATTTTTGCCTCTGTAAATACAACATGCTTGCGCAATTTTGGGTCGTATTTGCGGAATTTCATTTTGCCCTGAGTGTTCTCAGATTTTGTATTTTTTGTTGTTGTATAATAAAAACCGGTTTCTTTGTTTTCCAGTTTTACAACTTCTTTACTACCTTTTTTAGATGCCATTTTTATCGCCTTTTTTAATTACTTCGCTCATCTTAGGGCATATTTATAATAAAATCAAGTTTTTTTTATAAATAACTAATTTTTTTGTTGTATTAGTATTTTTTTTATGATATAATCATTAATGTGTGTGGCGGGGTTGACTAATGATTTTACATTTTTTGTCTCCTTACCAAGGTAAAAGGTTCGGTTCAGTTCGAACCTTTTACTTTTTTATATCAAATTTGATTAGTTTTTTAATATATCGCCAGCTTTGATATATTCTGGGGAATCTTTTTGTGATTTTTTTTGCGCCTGTTTAGCATATTTTTTCGCGTTTTTCTTGTCCCCGTTCATATTGTAAAATTCAGCCATCGCCCAATCTGATTCCCCGCTGTCCGTGACACGTGCCAATATCCAATACGCCAATGGTGCAGGTTCAATCAATATAACGCGTTTACAGAATTCCCTGGCGCGCGCTTTGTCGCCTGGTTTGTTTCTTTCGCTTAATACCAACGCAAGCGCGGTTTCAATTTGTGGCGCATTTTTTGTTAATTTTAAACTTTTTTCGTATGCGGCAACACTGTCATCATAAGCGCCATATTGATATTCTATGTCACCCAGCAATTCATAAAAATAAGGATTGTTTGGATTGCGTTTTATCAATGTCTGTGTTCCCGTCTTGGCAGTGTCAAGATTACCGCTTTGCATATTGGCAATCGCGCGCGCATAAATAGCCGCATCTGATTTATTAGAATATGGATATTTTACCAATACATTTTTATCGCTGTCCAAATACCCAATCAATTTTGCGCGCAATATTTCGTAATCTGCATTTTCTTTCGCGATTTCAGATTCTTTTTTTGTTGGAATTTTTTTTAATTTTGAAATTTTTGTTTTTGCATTATTTATGCGTTCATTGGTCAACGGGTGGTTCACGCGATTTGGATTTATACGCGATTCAAATTCCCCGCTTATATCACGCATTTGTTCAAAAACTTCAATTAATCCATTTGGGTTTTTATTTGCATTAACCATCAAATCAACCGCAATATCATCAGCGATACGTTCTTCATCACGTGAAAAAGATAACATTGATTGTTGGGCTATACCAGTTGCACCAGCCATAATTCCAGCACCCGCGCTGGGGTTCCCACCTGCAACCATTAAACCGATACCCAATGATTGAATAATTAATGTGCGTACCATTTCATCATGCATGCGTTCAGACATTTGGACCATATGCCCGCCAATTGTATGCCCCAGTTCGTGCGCAATAACTGCGCGCAAGGCGTTTGGATTTTTTATCTGTTTAAGCAATCCTGTATAAATAAAAATATCTTCGCCACCACGAACAAAAGCATTAAAAGAATCATCCCGCACAATATATATTTTTAATCTGTTTTCTGGGATGTTTGCAGCATTTGCAACAGGCATAATTATTTGCGAAATTTCTTTTTCAATTTCTGTATCGTTTATCAATGTCGCGCCATTTGCGCAAAACGCAAAAACCAAGGAAAACAAAATCACAAATATTTTTTTCATCTTTTTATGCACCTGCAATGGTAGAACAATCAAATATGCTTCGCAACTGTTTTGCCCATGTGTTTTCAGCGATATTATTATCCATAGATGCACTTTGTGCCAATTTGAATAAATCCCGATGTTCGCGATAGTTTACGAAATGATATTGTATCCAACCACTTTGTTTTGTCCCCAACAATTCGCCAACACCGCGCATCATTAAATCTTGTTCAGCAATCACAAAACCATCATCTGTTTCACATAATACATCCAATCTTTTCAATCCGTCTGGAGATATATTATTTCCGTACAACAAAATACAGAACGATTGTTGCGAGCCACGACCAACACGACCACGTAATTGATGTAACGCAGCCAAACCAAATCTTTCCGCGTTTTCTACCATCATCACAGTCGCATTCGGCACATTGAC
>JAKSTD010000105.1 GCA_024402755.1 Alphaproteobacteria bacterium | reverse complement strand
GGAACGTTTACCCTTGGCCCCGTCGTTATTGCGTTGACCAGTCCATGCCGGATGATTCAAATTATCCGTAGACAAAACCAAATCTTTTTTCACAGAAGAATACATTTTAACAGTTTTACCGTCAGTAGTTGTGACGTTAATTTCATGATATTCTGGATGAATTCCTTTTTTCATCGTATATGTCCTTTTATTTTTGTGATTACATGTAATAGCCCGGTGATTATACCTGCTTTTTTCATAAAATCAAGTTAAAGTTATAAGTATTTTTGGGGTTAATACCGACCAATACACCCAAGATAAGAATCACCTGTCGATTCGATTACATTTACAAACTGATTTTGATTCTTGCCAGAAAAAAGTGCAAGAATAGTTCCAGCATCCGTCGCCAACATATCCGTAACGGTTGCAATCGAAGAATTCATCTTTTTGAAAAAGCCGCTGGATGGTCGTATCTCAGCAGCCAACAAATGATGATTTCCACGCATTTTTGCGTTTGATTCTGCCATAATAACCATTAACTGGCATTCCGGGGATATAATCATCTTTTCCACGATTACACCATCGCTGCCCAACAATTCGCCCCACCATCCAGTCGATTCGCAAAACACAGGATAATAAACAACTGCATCTGGGTTTCCTTCAAATCTATCCGACAGGTTCACATCTTCACTTATAGCCTCTCGCATCTCACCCATTGCACTGTTTATAACCTTACGCGCCAACTGGTACTCGTTATTACCATTTGTTTTATATGGCCAATAAAGAATCGGAAACTTACTCATCGGTATGAATTATATCAGATTCGGTTGAAATAAAAAAGTGCACTTTGTTAAATAAACCTCTTGATTTTTTATTTTTTTAGTGCGGATGCCCATTTTTTAAGGTTTCCCCATATAATATTTATGTCTTTTTTTGCCGTTTGATAGTATTTATCTGATATTTGTATCTTGAATAACATAGATGTTAACTGTGGAATTGTAGTCATAAACATCGCGATAAATATCCCCATCAAGATTACCGTAACCAAGCTGTCGTTCTGGAAAAGCAAGGCATCCATCAAATATTTCGAATCGTTATTAACAATCGCATTCTGTAAAAGATTAGCACCACCCCAGCCCCCAAACGCAGCATTTAAAAACATAATTGAAAATGTTAAAAATATCACAGTCAATGCGATTCCAACCATCGCCTTAACTACATCATTCAACATTTCACGAATCGTTCGCCCACCCTTTGGAAAGATTGCAAAGTTATCATCATCAAACATCCATGCCATCAACATTAACGGCAACATTATCAAATCCATTGATAATTTTATAAACACTTCCAAGAAATACAGCGGTATCGGCAAAAGCGCAAAGAAATATAAAACCAGTATCAACAATCCCGCAAAGAATAATGGTATGTTTGGAAAAATCGGGATTTTCATTAAAACCTTGTGCATATAATCATAATCGAATGCCATATTTAACATCGCCCAACCAACCGTCATTCCAAGACCTGTAATTTGGTGTATGTTTGAAACCTCACATGCTAACTGATGACGCAAATTCGGCGAAAATGCGCCGTAACCCGCCGCATTATCCGATATAGACACAGGGTCCGCGATTGCTGTTGCAACCATACATTGTGAAAATCTGTCATTGTTTCCTGGGACAACATAGTTCAAAGAAGTCCCGATACTTAGCGCTGGTTCAATCAATATACTTGTTATCATACGCGGTAATGGTATCAAAAGCAGCCCTATTAACAAAGCAAGACGAACTATATATCCACCGAAATTACCCATAATTTTTGATGCTTCTTCCAATTTATTATTCAAAACCCCAGAAAATAATCGCCATGCAATAAATATCGCCAAAAGTGTTGCAGACATTGGTATTATTATTTTCCCCAAAGATTTATATATACCAGGCAAAATATTAGACATCGTCAACATAACGTCTGAAAACATTTGACATGTCCAACACGAAGAAAAAAATGAAAATGCTTGCTGCATATCAACCGGAGAAACACTGCGCCAAATTGACACACCGATTATTCCAACCCCAGCCGCCAAACCACCAATGACTAATGGCGCAACCGCACCTGCTGATATAGGCATCGCAGCAAGAAAAGCAATCCAAAATTTTTTTATCATATTCATACTTTTTATTATACCATAAATTATTTTAAATGTGATATAATTCAATAAGTAAGCATATAAAGAGAGAATGGACAGAATAAAAAACCTGATTTTCTGCGGGTTCAATCGTGTCAAATTATTGTTTGGCATGTTTTTGTTGTGCGCTTTTTGGACACAAAATGTCTCTGCCAAAGGTATAATTGACGCATTTGACCTGTCTGGGTTTGTTCCGCTGGTATTAGAAGTAATGATGAATATCGCAACAGCGTTGTATA
>JAKSTD010000104.1 GCA_024402755.1 Alphaproteobacteria bacterium | reverse complement strand
TGACCAAATGCTATCATCGCACCGACCGGCTGTTTGCCGAATAAATGTGAATTATCAAATACACCAACACAATTTAATTTAAGGTTTAACCATTCTTCTAATTCTGTGACATTTTTATTCCATTGTAAATTTGCTGTATACGGTGGTTTCTGTCGTATACCGCGTGTTAATGTTTGTGTCAAAGCAGAAATTTTATCACGCATAATCGCAGCATTTTCAAAATCTTGTTTGTCAGAAAAATCTTTCATTTGTTGCGTTAAATCTGCAATTATAGGTTCGCTGTCCCCCGTTAAAACCCGTCGTGCCAGTTGAACATTTTTTTCATAATCTGTTTGTTCAATACAGCAGGGTGCACTGCATCGACCAATTTGATACAACAAACATGGCCGGGCGCGATTGTTCATAAATGTATCGTTGCAAGTTCGCAGTTTGCATACGCGTTGGATTGTTTTTATAGTTTCGTTTAATGCGCGGACAGATGGATACGGTCCAAAAACATCTTTCTTTTGAGATATTTTGCCGCGAAATTTTAAAAGACCTGGAAATTCGTGCTTCGTTAATGCCAACATCGGGTACATTTTCCCATCTGTTAACATGATGTTGTATTTTGGTTTTAATGTTTTTATAAGTTTTTGTTCCAAAAGTAACGCGTCTGCTTCTGTTTGTGTTATTTCCCATTCAACGCGTCTAACCAAGGTGCGCATAATTTGCTTGTGGGTTTCTAGTTTTGAAATATCAACATATTGATGCAGACGATTTGATAAATTTTTTGCTTTGCCTACATACAAAAGATTCCCATCCCCATCATACATTTTGTATATGCCGGGTGACAAAGGCGCGTTTTTTATTAAATCCTTAAATTGAATATTCATGAATTATATGATATTATATAAAATATAAAAATCAAATAGAGGTGTTTAAATGAGACAAGAATCTGGTCGTTCAATGATAGAAATGGTCGGGGTGTTGGCAATTATGGGTATGTTGACAGCAACTGCATTTGCGTTGATTTCCTTGGGAATAAACCGACAGAAACAGGCGCGTGTGACTGATGATGTTGTGACTATTGTTTCTGGGGTGCGCAGTTTATTGGTAGATTACGATGATTTTACAAACATTGATAATTCTACGATTTTTGCTGCTATGTCGGTCAGTAACAAGAACCCGTATGGCGGAACCTATGAATTATCGGTAAATTCAGCGAATACTCGTCAATTCATTGTTCGTATAACTGGTTTATCAAAAACAGATTGCGAAGCATTATTAACAAAAGCATGGACTGATTCTGTGGGCTATATTTCTTCTAATCACAAAGAAGGCGGCGCCACAGGAAACTGTGTCGATGGAAATGCGAATATTGTGTCTATTACATACGGTGAATAATTTATGGCGGAATTTATTAAAATTTCTTCTGTTGAATCTGGAACACGTTTATTACGTTGGTTTTTAAGGCATTATCCAGGTATGTTGCAACGTGATTTTTATAAACTTTGTCGTGGCGGTCAAATAAGAATTAATTCTTCACGGTGCAAGGGGATAGAGGTTTTACATACTGGTGATATGGTTCGTATTCCCCCAACTTTGCGGTCTTATCAAAAATCTAATAAAACAGAAACCGGTGAAAAATATTCTTTGGCTGATTTGGAAGAATTGCGTAAATGTGTGATTTATAACGATTCGGATATGGTTGTTTTTAACAAGCCGGCGGGCTTGGCGGTTCAAGGTGGAACAGGGATAAAAAAATCTGTGGATAAAATGGCGGCTGCATTGTTTCCTTATGATAAAATATCGTTGGTTCACAGAATAGATCGCGAAACAAGTGGGTTGTTGGTTGTCGCAAAAAATCAAAAGGCCGCTCAAGATTTATCTTTGCAATTTCAAAACAAGGTTGCGCACAAAGAATATCTGGCACTTTTACAGGGAAATGTCACACAAAAATCTGGAATCATAGATAACTATGTTGCAAAAGGTCAGGTTTTTGAAGATTTTTCAAAAATTCCAGAAACAATAGTTGCACAACGCGCAATCACGGAATACAAGATTTTAGGCGAAGCCACAGGATTGTTGACTTGGGTTTTGTTTTTGCCGAAAACAGGCCGAACACATCAATGAAGATTACATAGTGCTTTTTCTGTGAATGCCCCCATCATAGGAGATGATTTATACGGGCCAAGAAAAAGGGTGACAGAAGGTGTCTTGGGGTCGGTGCTAAACACGCAAAAATTATTTTTATTTGCATACAGGATAATTTTAAGGCATCCTGGTAATGGTAAAGAAATAACTTTGTGTGCTGAATTGCCGAATTTTATGCAATCGGTTGTAAAGTTTTTTGAATTTAAAATGCCATAGGATGAAAGATATGTTTTTATATGTTTTTTATAAAAGACATATTTTGTTGTTAAGATTTATTGCCTTTTTCTTTATGGGGCTGATTGTCGCGTTTATAATCGCTTTGCGCCAGGTAAATCTTGAATCTTTGCGTGGTAATATTTTATCTGCTTTG
>JAKSTD010000103.1 GCA_024402755.1 Alphaproteobacteria bacterium | reverse complement strand
TGTCGGTATCGTTGTTGGTGGGGTTAATGTCCCATCGTATGTGCATGTTTGTGATGCGGTTGGAACCGTTAATTCTGTATCGCCATCATACCAATGCAAGGCGATTGTGTTTGCTTGCCAATCGGCAGCCAAATTTGATGTGCCAGTATATGTATTTAATGTTGCGTTGTCACAATCCGCGGTTGATGCGGTTGACGAAACCCCAGTTGCAAATGCTGGAATAGTTAGCAACATAAAAAGTGCAACAAAAAACTTTTTCATACTTTCCTCCGTTTTTTAATAATAAACCGCCGATTTTTCAAAGGCGGTTGGAGGTTCGAAACTATAATATTCAGAAAATAGTGGGCTTATTTATGTATATCACCACCCTCCAACCAAATCAAAGTTGGAGGTGTTTTTTTTTTTTACGTACACTGAATATTAGGGGTTTCGACACCCCATCAGAAAAAAACTTTCTGATGGGAAAATTATATCATATTTCCCGGTGTAAAAAAAGCATTTTTATTAAAAATATAAAAAATTTACCCGCCCTTAAAGGCGGGTAAATCAGTATTATCTGTCTGACCAATAACAGACAACTTTTGCGTGTTCTATTTCGTCTGTCACAATCTTGTGATGCGTTATGTTGTTGTCAAACGCGACCTCTATCCGCACAGTTGGTGTACGCGGCGATATCTCGTGTTCAAAATATAAATCGATACCACGCAATTTATGTGAATCACGATATTCAAATCCAACACTTTCTGTTGCCCATGTGGTATAAACAGCATTGTTTATATGTTGGTTAACATCAATATCGTCAAAACGACACGCCATCACACGACTTTTAGTTGGGATAAAATCAGTTCCCTTGTCAAATTCACGATTCCATACTTTTTCTGGCAAACCTTCCCAATCTGGAATATAATCAGATATACGCACAGGACGACGGGTACGCAAATCGATTAAAACCCATTGAGACATTGCGCGCACTTTTAATTTACCATCTTTGTCTTTGATTTCAAAATCGCGTTCAGAACGAACAGGTCCACTGCTTGATGGCCATGTAGAAAAAATTAATTTTTCCCCCTTGTGTGGCATGTCAACAATATCTACAAACATATGTGTCAACACCCATGCAATATTATGTGATGCACAATATTCCGAACCAACACCCAGCATTTCTGCGTGGGTACCAGCCAATCCTTGCAATTTATTCATCAAAGCCACAGGACACCAAAAACCATACCGATCACACTGGTATGGTTTTAATATGCCCTCTTTAATAAATTTATTTATCATCGCGCCACCTTTTTGGTTCGCGTATATTTATTCTTTTCTATTATACATTATTTTGTGCAACAATAAAATCAATTTCTTTACCCGAAATAATTTTATTTGCACGCGATGCAGATTTAATTAGCCCGTGTAAAATTTCTGGTGTATTTTCTGGTATAGTCAAAGTTTCCAACTTTGCACCGTTACCAACTTTTCTTTCTGTGCGAAGACCACGAACCGTTTTCAATATATCCAGCGCAATATTCATTTGTTCCACATCTGTGTTGTATTCTTCTTTTGTTTCTGGATATGTGGTTAAGTGCAAAGTTTCACCGCCTTCGAAATCTTTATAGATTTTTTGCCATAATTCTTCGGTGATAAAAGGAACAAATGGTGCATACAAACCAATTATATTGCGCAACACAGTAAACAAAGTCCATTGTGCAGATAATTTTGATTCTGCCGAATATTTTTCAGGCGCCCAGAATCTGTCTTTGATAAATTCCAGATATTGATCACAGAATATATCCCAAAAGAAAGTATCTATTGCACTGCGCGCGTTATAATTGAAATATTTATCCAAATTTTTGCGCGTTTCATTTATCGCCTTGTTCAATTCACTTAATACCCATCTGTCTTCAATAAATCTTTCGCTTACTGGAATTTCTTTGGCTGTTTTTGGATCAAAATCTGTCAAATTCATCAATACATATTTAGACGCATTCCACAACTTAGTCAAAAGTTTAGACCCACGTTTAACTTCGTCTTCGATATAAGGCAAATTTGTTCCAATCGGCGCAGTCGCAACCCAATAGCGCACGGCATCAACACCAAATTTATCAATTGCTTCCATTGGGTCGGTACCATTACCCTTACTCTTGGACATTTTTTTACCATGTTTATCAACAACCATTCCGTGTAAATAAACTGTTTTAAATGGAACCTGACCAGTCACATAAAGCGACATCATTATCATCCTTGCAACCCAGAAAAAGATTAAATCAAATCCTGTGCATAAATAATCTGTCGGATAATATTTTTCAAATTCTGGTGTAATTTCTGGCCAACCCAATGTAGCAAATGGCCATTGACCCGATGAATACCATGTATCAAGTGTGTCTGTGTCCTGGGTTAATTTTTTACCCCCAGATTGTTTGATGGCTTCGCTTTCCGTTTCTGCAACATATACATTGCCAGATTCGTCATACCATGCAGGTATACGATGTCCCCACCATAGCTGACGAGAAATTGTCCAAGGACGAATATTTTTCATCGATGCCATAAACAAATTATATCTGTGTTCC
>JAKSTD010000102.1 GCA_024402755.1 Alphaproteobacteria bacterium | reverse complement strand
AAATGCAAGCAAAAAAATAAAAAAAATTATATTTTTTATAATGAGATTCGTTATGAAATACTGTATATTGTGTCTAAAGGGAGCAAAGAGACACAATATATAGTATTTTTTGTCAAATTAAGGGGATAAATATGGCAACCGACACAAATGAATTTAAAATCCAAGTTATGTCTACATTGACGTGCTCGTTGGCTTCTGTTAAAAAACGTTCTGGCGAAATTGTGCCTTTTGATGTTAAAAAAATTTTTGATGCGATTAAATCTGCTGTGGCGGTTACAAACGAAATTACTGATGCAGATATCGTTAAAATTACCCAAGATGTTTTGAAAAGATTGGATGCAAAATATATTGATTCTATTCCAGATGTAGAAAATATCCAAGATATTGTCGTTCAAACTTTGATGGATGCGCATGCATATAAAACCGCAGAGAGTTACATTGTTTATCGTCAAAAACGTGCAGAAACTCGTTCTTCGTTGGTGGATGCGGTAACTGTTATCGGCGATTATGTGTCTGAGGCGGACTGGCGCGTCAAAGAAAATGCAAATATTGGTTATTCCATTGGTGGTCTTATTTTGCGTTCTTCTGAACGTATGACCGCCGAATATTGGTTAAGTATTTACCCAAAAGAGGTAGCAGAGGCACACAAGACCGCGGCATTTCATATCCATGATTTGGGATGGCTGACCGGATATTGTGCGGGTTGGTCTTTGCGTGAATTGTTATACGAAGGGTTTAATGGGGTTCCCGGCTATTTACAATGTGAACCAGCCAAACACATGGCGACCGCGGTTTCTCACATGGTGAATTTCCTTGGGACATTGCAAAATGAATTTGCTGGCGCCCAGGCATTTTCGTCTGTGGATACATATTTGGCACCTTATGTTAGATTGGACAAATTGTCTTATGCAGATGTTAAAAATTCAATGCAGACATTGGTATTTAATTGTTCCGTGCCGTGCCGCTGGGGTACACAGACACCATTTATTAATTTTACTTTTGATTGGACTTGCCCAAAAGATTTGCGTGAACAGCGCCCGTTTGTTGGTAAAAAGATGGTCGATTTCACATACGGTGATTTGCAACCAGAAATGGACATGATTAACAAGGCGTTTATCGAGGTTATGACCGAAGGTGACGCATTGGGACGTCCATTTACTTTCCCAATTCCAACATATAACATCACAGATGATTTTCCATGGGAACATCCAAATGTGAAACCTTTGTTTGATTTGGCTGCGAAATATGGTATTCCAAATTTCCAGAATTTCTTGAATTCTGATTTGAATCCAACAGATGTGCGTTCTATGTGTTGCAGATTGCGTCTTGACGTGCGTGAATTGTTGAAACGCGGTGGTGGGCTGTTTGGGTCTGCTGAAAAAACGGGGTCTATTGGTGTTGTCACAATTAATTTGGCGCGTCTTGGATATAAGCACAAGGGCGACCGCGAAGGTTTATTGCGTGAATTAAAATACTTGCTTGATTTGGCACGCGATTCTTTGGAAATCAAGCGCAAGATTATTTCAAAAAACTTGGAACGCGGTCTTTATCCGTTTACAAAACGTTATTTGGGAAATTGGAATCATCACTTTTCAACCATCGGTGTGAATGGTGCAAATGAAATGGTAATGAATTTTACAAATGGTTCTGATAATATCGCGACTGTGTTTGGTAAAAACCTGGTTTTGGAAGTGATGGATTTCATCAGGACAAACTTGGCAGATTTCCAAGAAAAGACGGGTAATTTGTATAATCTTGAAGCAACCCCTGCCGAAGGTTGCGCATATCGTTTTGCAAAAACAGATAAAAAAGAATTTCCGGATATTTTGACTGCGGGAACAGCAGATGCGCCTTACTATACAAATTCCACTCAATTACCAGTGTATTTCACAGACGACCCATTTGTTGCCTTGGAACACCAGGAAGAATTACAACGCAAATATACAGGTGGCACAATGTTGCACTTGTACATGGGCGAACCAGTATCTAGTGGCGAAGCAGCCGAAAAAATAGTGCGGACAATCTTTGAAAATTACAAGGTGCCATATATGACATTAACACCGACCTTTTCAATCTGTCCAAAACATGGCTATTTGCCAGGAAAACACGATTTCTGTCCAAAATGCGATGCAGAAATCGCTGCAAACAATAATGATTGTCAATGCAAATGTGATAATCAATAAATACAAGGGAAACAAAAGGAGAACAAAATGAACCCACAAACACAAAGAACACCATGCGAAACGTTTTCACGTTCAATGGGATATATAAGACCGGTCAAAAATTTTAATATCGGTAAATATGCAGAATTTTGTGAAAGAAAAACATTTACAGAAGAAAACTCTTTGTCGGCTGGGGCAAGACACAAAGAATTGTTAAAGAAAGCCGCATAAATAATTGGCATTGATATGAAACAAATACAAATCGGCGGCCTGGTTTCCTTTACAACTATTGATTACCCTGGAAAATTGGCCGCTGTATTATTTTTACGTGGATGTCCGCTGAATTGTGTGTATTGTTCTAATCCGCACTTGATTGGGGTCGGTGATGGTGAATACGATCCGGA
>JAKSTD010000101.1 GCA_024402755.1 Alphaproteobacteria bacterium | reverse complement strand
TGAAACAGAGCAGGAGCGCAGCCAACGGTACAAGAAGTGTTTTCATACAGAACCCATAATTTGCTGGATCAGGTCAATCAGCGATGTATAGGTTGGCAAAGAAAGGTAAGTGATCGCTGCATTGGACAGGAACCGGATGCATTTGGCAACGGATGAATTCCCGGCATCTGTGCAGACAGAGGAAGCAATTTCACCCGTCAAACCGATGCCCAGGATTTTTAATAATTCTGCGGCTGCTTTTGTTCCAGCCAATTTTTGCGAAGCACCTGTTCCGGTTGCAGATTTACCCAATGCTGTCACTGTTGCTGTGAAGGTTGGATTGTGTGAAGCGCCGACTGGTTCAGAATACTCATATTTTGGTAATGAGCCATTATCAATTTTTTGGACATATTCTTGCAGTGCCGTTTTCGCATCTTTTGGCGCGGTTGTTTCTGCACATGCCATATCGCGCCACAGTTCAACAATTATATTCTTGGCTGATTCAAAACCAGAATCAAGGAATATGGCACCAAGAATTGCTTCCATTGCATTGGCCAAGATGTGGTTTATTTTCCCACCTGTCATGTGTCCGTGGCGCAAATGTTTTTCCAGTTCTATTTCTTTGGCTATCTGTGCCAGCGCATCAGTTGACACCAAAAAAGCATGGCGGCGTGCCAAATCTCCTTCGGCTTCATCGGGATACATTTCGTACAACAATGTCGCGATTGATAGCCCTAAAACACGGTCGCCGATAAATTCCAATCTTTCGTTATTGTGCTTGGAATCTATACCGCTTTGTGTCAGTGCGAGATTTAAAAGTTCTTCGTTTTTAAATTTGTAATTTATTTTCATTATTTTTTCCTTAACATACCGAATCTATCCCAGCGCATTTTTTTACCCCAATTCCATACTGATAACATGGGGGCATAGTAATTATGAGAATACCATATAAACCATACGCGCCCCAAAACATTATCGCGATTTACGTATGATACAGCACTTGTTCTGCTGTCTGCGCTGTTGTCGCGATTGTCGCCCATAAAAAACAAATGATTTTCAGGAACTGTGAATATTTCTGTATTATCCAATGGCGCATTATCTGCCATTTCAATAATGCTGTGTTCAACACCGTTTGGCAAAACTTCTGTATATTCAGTCGCGTTAAACACACCACATTCATAAGGCGCCATTTTACATATTGTGTCTGATTTGTATTCAATAGTGTAATTAAATGGTGCAGGTTTCCCATCAACCAAAATCTTGTTTCCCTTGATAGACATATTGTCATAGTAATATCCGGCAGAGCGCATAGATTTTGGTAAATTTGCAACGACATAGGGGCGCGCATCTTTTCTTTCCACCATTTTGCCGTTTATATAAAGACGACCAGATTTCATTTGAATTGTGTCGCCAGGTTTCCCAATCAATCTTTTTACATATTCAACTTTGCCACCGGGTTTGCGGAAAACGATTATATCGCCAATTTCTGGTTCGTGTGCCGCCCAAAATCGTCCGTTCCATAAATTCCAAGAACCAAAAGGAAAAGAATATCTTGAATATCCAAAAGACCACTTTTGAACGAACAAATGGTCGCCAACCTGTAATGATGGTATCATAGAGCCAGATGGAATATTAAATGGCTCAATTAAAAAACTGCGGAAGATGATAGCAATAAGACCACCCCAAAATATTGTATCAAACCATTCACGAGCGACACTTTTATTTTTTTTAGACATTTCTTTGTTATCCTTTCTTTTGACTTGCGTATTTTAAACCTTGAAAACGCATCGTGCAAGTTTTAATATAATCGCATGATAAATTTAAAGACAGTTATTTTTAGTGGGATGGAAATTACGCAGATAGATGTTCAAATTCAATTATCTGCGGGATTCGCAAAACCAGAATTTAATATAATTGGATTAGCAGACAGGGCGGTTAAAGAGTCCGCAGAAAGAATTCGTAATGCGTTGTCAGCATTGAATTTGTCTTTGCCAGCCAAGAAGTTAACGGTGAATTTATCGCCGGCCGATATTGAAAAGACAGGGTCGCATTTCGATTTGCCGATTTTATGTGGAATATTATGTGCGATGGATATTTTACCAACCGCGGAAGTTTCAAAATATGTAATCATTGGCGAAATAGGGCTGGATGGCGCAATACTTAGGACTGGCGGTGTTTTGCCTGCAAGTGTTTGGGCGAACAATAATGGTTTTGGAATTATTTGTCCTGGCCCCCAAGGTGGTGAAGCGCGCTGGGCAGGACACACGAATATATTGGCACCGAATCATGTTTTGGAATTGATAAATCATTTTCGTGGTACGCAAATATTACCAGTGCCGCAAACAATAGAAATAACAAGCAAGCAAGAAAAAATCGGCGATTTGGCAGAAGTGCATGGGCAAGAAGCCGCGAAACGCGCATTAGAAATAGCGGCAGCGGGCGGACATGCAATGTTAATGGTTGGACCACCGGGTTCTGGGAAAACTATGTTGGCATCACGGTTACCGACAATTATGCCTGAAATGACCCCTGAAGAGGTTTTGGAAACATCAATAATATATTCGATTGCTGGGAAATTGAATAATCAGTCGCTGATA
>JAKSTD010000100.1 GCA_024402755.1 Alphaproteobacteria bacterium | reverse complement strand
ATCTTTTAATTTTTCAACGATTTGACGACCGCGTTTTTCCGCCGCCCCGCGATGACAAAGAAAAGACAATGGTTCTACATTTTCATCGTTCACTAGAATCGAAACCTTTACCAAATCACTGACACGATAATCATACAAAACATAATCAAACGACGCATAACCCGAAGACAAAGATTTAACCCTGTCATAAAAATCAAACACTATTTCTGACAGCGGTAATTGATAAACCAGTACCGCGCGATTCCCAACATAAGAAATATTTTCTTGAACCCCGCGCCGCGATGCACACAATTCCATAATAGCACCCAAATATTTATCAGGCATCATAATTGTTGCACGCACCCACGGTTCTTCAATAGATTCTATTCTTGTGACATCCGGCATATCTGCTGGATTTTCCAAATCCATTACCGAACCATCACGCAGATGAATTTTATAAAGCACACTGGGGACAGTGTTAATAAGTGATAAATTAAATTCACGATTCAATCTTTCGCTGATGATTTCCATGTGCAATAAACCCAAAAATCCGCAACGCAAACCAAACCCCAGTGCAGAAGATTTTTCTGTTGTGAACACAAACGAAGCATCATTCAGTGCTAATTTTTCTGCCCCTTCGCGCAGATCTGGATAATCATTGGCTTCTACTGGAAAGAAAGACGAAAACACAACCGGGACAGAAGGTTTAAACCCCGGTAACATTTCAACATCACTTTTCGCATCGCAAATTGTATCCCCCACTTTGCAATCATGAATTGTTTTCATTCCGGTAATAATAAAACCGATTTCACCAGTATTTAATTTATCTACATTTTCCATTTTTGGTGTGAAATACCCAACCTTTTCGACCACATACTCTGCACCAGTTGCTATAAATCTTATTTTTTGACCGCGCGCCAGTTTACCATCCACCACACGCACCAAAACCACAACCCCCAGATACGAATCGTACCAAGAATCAACCAGCAACGCGCGTGTTGGCGCATTTTCATCACCGCTTGGGGCGGGCAATTTATTTACAATCTCTTCCAATAATTCTGGAACACCTGCGCCTGTTTTTCCGGACACACAAAGCGCATTTGACACATCCATACCGATAACATCTGCGATTTGTTCACGTGTTGCAACCACATCACTTGACGGCAAATCAATTTTATTTAACACAGGCAACATTTCCAAATCGTTATCCAGCGCAAGATAAGCATTAGCAAGCGTTTGCGCCTGAACACCCTGGGTTGCATCAACCAAAACTATTGCGCCTTCGCATGCGGCAAGCGAGCGCGACACTTCATAAGAAAAATCAACATGTCCCGGTGTATCCATCAAATTTAATTGATATGTTTCACCATTTTTCGCAGTATAATTCAAACGCACAGTTTGCGCCTTAATCGTGATTCCGCGTTCGCGTTCGATATCCATAGAATCAAGAACCTGTGCCTTCATTTCACGCGATTCCAGACCACCAGTATATTCAATCAACCGGTCAGATAATGTTGATTTTCCATGGTCAATATGTGCAACGATTGAAAAGTTTCGTATATTAGATTGCTTCATTTTTTTCTGTTTCCAAATTATTCAATAATTCTTCGATTCTGTCTGCGCGTTCCAGTGTATTATCATAAACGAATCGGATTTCTGGCACATATTTTTGGTCTATTTTTTTCGCTAATTCGAATCGAACCATCTTGGTAATTTCATCCAATCTTTTTTGTGTTTCTTCCCTGTTTTCGTGCGCATAGAAAAAAAGTTTTACAAATTGCATACCTCCGCGCGATTCGGCACCCACCAAGGACACACCGCGGATTAAATCATCATCCGAAAAATTGCGCTGTAAAATTTCCGCAACCAGTGTTTGAACCTTGCTGGCTATTTTTTCACCACGATTAGAATTTGTCTGCTTTTTCAACATAATTTTCTTTCATCCTTTGCGGCAATGATACACTGGTATATCAAAAAAACAAGTAAATTATTAACTGTTGCAAAAAAAAACTATTTGCAATATAATGTCTGCTGTGAAACTTATCAATAAAATCTTGGATCAATCTGCAAAACCATGGTATTCATGGCTGGTCTTTTTAATGACAGTATGTGAATCTGTATTTCTTTTTGTCTCGCCAGAGGTTTTTATGACCTCAGCTATTGTTGCAGACAAATAACGCGCCGTTCCCATTGTCGTGGCGGTATCATTGGGGTCTATTGTTGGTGGCGCGATTGCGTATATGATTGGATTTTGGTTATTTGATACAATCGGTGTATGGCTGATTCAACATATTGCAACAATGGAACAGTTTGAATTAACCCAGGAACTGTTTAATCAATACGGTGTGTTAATTATACTTATAACAACGGTCACACCAATACCATATAAATTATTGGGGATATGCGCCGGTTTTATGCAGTATCCAGCAATTATATTTTTGGGATTATCCGCATTATTCAGAACTGGTCGTTTTGCAATAATTGGGTATTTGCTCTGACAATCATTAAATGATTATATATTTTTTGTGAATTTAAAGGATCTTCCTGAATTTTTAATGGAAATAAAACCTATATTGCATAGTTTTTCTTTGTATTCTCTAAGGTTG
>JAKSTD010000010.1 GCA_024402755.1 Alphaproteobacteria bacterium | reverse complement strand
TTAAAATCATTCGTGTGGCGATATTTATTCAAAACTGAATTTACAAAGAAAAACAAATTGCAATTTGATACGGGTTTGATTTCCCAAGAAGATGCAGTGTTTGTATTAAAAGCATTATCTTTGTCTGGTCAAATTGTTATTGTGCCAAATACGAATTATCACTATTTGTTTAACACTGATTCTGCGTTAAATAGAAAAGATAAAGCGCATCGTGAAAAATTAAAAAAACAATATAAAATTGGTAAAGATTTTAGAAGACAATATGCGAAATCTAATCATGTTATGTTTTTATGGCGGTTTAGAAAGTTAATAAAAATATTCTTTTAATCAAAGGAATGGATATGGTGCCAAAAATTTCTATTATTATTCCAATGTATAATGTGGAAAAGTATTTGCGTAGATGTTTGGACAGTGTTTTAAATCAAACTTTTACCGATTGGCAGGCGATTTGTGTTGATGATGGCAGTCCTGATAAAGCTGGTAAAATCGCCGAAGAATACGCGGCGCGAGATTCACGATTTGTTGTTGTTCACAAAGAAAACGGCGGTCTTTCTGATGCACGTAATGCTGGATTATCAAAAGCGGTTGGTAAATATATAATGTATTTGGATAGTGATGATTTCGTTCATCCGCAGGTTATGGAAATTGCGTATAAATTTGCCGAAGAAAATAAATCTGACATTGTTTCTTTTCAGTACGATAGGGTCTATCGTCCGCGATTGATGGTGCGTCACTTTTTGCATCTTGATACAGATAATGTTGTGCCTTTGGGAATAAAGAAAAAATATAACATTGATAAAATTAAAACTAAAACAGTTAATGATATTTTTGAAGTCGCAACTGAACGCACACACAATAAAAATAATCCAAATCGTTCATTTTTGATAAAACATTGTCAGGTCTGGAAAAATCTTTATAAAAAATCTTTGATACAAGACACACCGTTTATCAAAGGTATCGTTTTTGAAGATTTTCCGTGGTGGAGTGCTGTTATGTTAAAAAGACCGCGTGTCACAGTTGTGCCGTTGCCACTTTATTATTATATACCAAATTTTGGTGGAATTGTTTTATCTGAAAAACAATTAAAAATTATTAAAAGTTTATGTGTCGGGATTGAAGATGCTTATCAAAGATATAAAAAATTTGCAGATAAAGAACAGATGAAAAAGTGGCAAGAAAATTTTCTGTGGTTCTTTGTAAACAAGGCATTTAAAAAGGTTAGTAAACTGGATAATGATAAAGATGTGAATGAAGCAAAAAAATGCTTTGAACAATTAAATAAATCTGGTGTATTTGATTCTTATCCAGAACAGTGGTATGAATTGGTTTGCGATATTCAAAAATTTATAAATAAATAAAGTGATATTTATTTTTCAAATTCACTTTTGTTTGGAAATCGATTTTGTAGAAATTCTAGATTGTTTTTTATCATCTCGTTCGTGGTATATTTTGAATCATTTATACAAAATATAGTTGCATGTTTAATAGAATTTCTGGAAAATTTCGCATCTTCACAAAATACTGGGGATTTGCGAACACTGCGAAAATAGATTGTGTTGTATATGAAATTAGAAAGCCAATGTTTTCCAGATTTATATCCGCGCGCTTTTTTAAATACTGCTTTGCCAGTCATTTTTGCATATAATTCAAACAGCCATATTTGTAAAGCATCCCTTGCGCGGAATTTTTGTAATATTTGTTTGTCCAATTGTTTTTTTACCAATGGATGATTTGCACATTCAATAATAGAAGATTTTATATACGGGTCTATCCCATGGGATGGTTTATATGATAAGTATGTTTTACCAAAAATTTCTTTTATTTTTAATGCTGATAAAATAATGGTGTGTGTATATCTGTCTACTGTATCCATCCACTTTTTTATATCATGTTGAATATCTTTGTGTTTATTATAAAGAACAATGGCGCGACCGTATCGGTCAAAAAAGAAACTTGGTTTTATCGGTTTATTGAAAAAAGTATCATCGTTCATGATTATAAATTTTTCAGACAAGTTTGGTATTTTATGGGTACATAAATTTATAGAATTTGAATTAAATGTCGGTATTGCGTTTTTGGGCATAATTTGTTTATGTGGAACAATGCTGATTTTTGGGTTCTTTGTATTTAACCATTTTGGCTTTTGATTAAAACCAGTGATAATATAAATGTGATTTGCCCAGGGCGCACATTCTGCAACAGAACGCAGTGAATATTTTAATTCCCCATTATCACGATAAAGTGCAGGACTTAAATTATTAGCGGTTTCAACAGTTTTATGGTTGATTTTGTCATACCAAAAATTGCGAATTTTTTGCCATTTTTTATCGCTGCCATCGACCCATAAATATACTATATCTATTTTGTCGTTCATTTTTTATATCCCAGATTTTTTAAATCGATTTGGTATCTTTACAACAATTTTTAATCCAAACATAGCGGGCTTGCGCAGGGCATAAATTGGGCGGAAATATGTCTGTAAAAATCGTGCTATATTTAACCATTTTTCAGATTTTGATTTTGATTTTGTGACCGCATTGATTGTTCCATTACCGCGTCTTTTTAAATGATTTAACCAATCTGTACCACGTTTTTTCGCCTTTTGTTCCAGCATATCCATATCAATCGCGCCAAAATGAAGCAGGTATAAATTTTTATCTATGTGGAAATTGTGGTGTTTTATGCTGTGGAATCCACTGCCCCAGTTAACGGGTTTGTTTATTACCACAGGTTTTGTATAACGCGTAGAGAGCAGGGCATATTCGCGCTGTTCCAAAAAAGGTGCGCATTTATCAAGAATTGCCTCATTAAACAGATGTTGCCCGACATCCAGACCCAATCCAGAAAGTGTCGTATCAATTTTTTTATTTGATAAATATTGCGCCAAGTTTTGTTTTGTTTTTGGATCAACAATTAAAAATTCATCCGTATCGCACCCAATTACGATATCGTATTTTTTCAATAATTCATGTGCCAATTCAGATAATTTTTTTATTCTGTATTTATCACCACCGCTTCGTGACATAGGAATATGTTCTAATTTTGTTATATGTGCGCGCCCAGCATTTTCTGGTATATTTTGGTCAATGCCATCCAATAAAATATAGAGATTTTCAGTTCCCAGATTTTTGCCATAATATGCAATCCAACGTGATAAGAAAAAATCATCATCGCGTGCCATTGTTATCGCTGCAATCTTTTTTAGTTTTTTCATTTTTCGTGTTTCCTCAGTTTTTGTATTGCATATTTTATATTGCGTAAAATTATTTTTAATGGATTTGCGGTTAACAGCCATTTCATATATTTTTCGCCGTATACACGATTTGCGGTTTTCATAATCGCGCACATTGCGTTTTTATCGGCATGTTTAAGGACATATTTAATCTGTTTGCCCGCGGAACCATTATGTCGTATAAAAGATGCCTTTTTTACAAAAGGACAACCCATTTTGAATAATTTTTTTGGATTATTATAGGTAAAACGACCATAACATTTATAAAGACCATCCCATGAACAATTATTATTTTTTATCAAATTAGTTAATCCGTGTTCATACTTTATAGTAATAATTGATTTATAATCTTCATGTGCCACATTTGATATAAATTCATCAAACCATGCGGATGTAAATATTTTCTTGTTTAATCTGATAAACCAAGATTCCATAAAAGCATGGGTTTTATGTTTTGATATAATAATTCCAGATGCATCGGTTTTTAACGATTCTAAATCTTGTAATGTTTTTTTGATGTTATGTAATGGACCGAAAACAGAATCGTTTACAAGATATATAACATCATAATTTTTTAATATTTTTTTATCGCGTGCATATTGAAAGCATCTTTTATAAGACCCAAAATCATATTCGCCATGTTTTTGTGCCAATACGCAAATTGTGAATGGTTTTAATTTGTTTGATTCTGATTTTTTTAAATCATTATCCATACAGACAATCACATCGCCATATTTTGATAAAGCAGACACATAATAAACCAGTGCATCATCAATGATACCGTCTTTGTCGTATCCAGCAAATAAAAATAATCGACCAGGTTCAGACATTATGTTTTAAAGTATACTGTTTTTTTTATGCTTTTGCAACAAACAAAAACCGCCGTGTGGCGGTTTGATTTAATCTGTTTCGGCAAAGCGGTATGCTTTTTTTCGTTTGCCACTGTCCAATTCTTTTTTGCGTAAACGAATTGTTGCAGGTGTTACTTCTACCAATTCGTCATCTTGGATATAAGACAATGCTTCTTCCAAAGACATTTTTCTTGGTGGTGCCAAGAACAATTTTTCATCTGCAGTCACAGAACGAACATTGGTTAATTGCTTGCCACGAACTGGGTTGACTTCGATATCATTTTCTTTGCTGTGTTCGCCAACAATCATGCCAGAATAAACTTCGGTTTGAGGGCCAACAAACAATACACCGCGTGGTTCCAAGTTGTGCAGTGCGTATGTGGTTGTGCTGCCTGCCTCCATAGAAACCAAAACACCCGGGCGATATTGTGTAATTGGGCCACGGTATGTATCGTATTTATCAAATACGCGATTCATAATTCCGGTGCCGCGTGTGTCTGTTCTAAATTCGGATAAATATCCAATTAAACCGCGTGATGGTGCAGAAAACACAATACGCGTTTTGCCGATACCAGACGGCTTCATTTCTGTGATTGTTGCCTTGCGTTTTGTCATTTTTTCAATCACAACACCACTAAATTCATCGTCTACATCAATTACAACTTCTTCAATAGGTTCTAATTTTTCACCGTTTGCGCCAGTTTGCATAACAACGCGTGGGCGGCTGACACTCAATTCAAATCCTTCGCGGCGCATCGTTTCAATTAAAATTCCCAGTTGTAATTCGCCACGACCGGAAACTTCGAATGCTTCGTTATTTGCGCTTTGCGAAACCTTTAATGCGATATTTGTTTCTGCTTCTTTGAACAGTCTTTCGCCAATCATTCGTGAAGTCAATTTTTTACCACTTTTTCCAGCAAGCGGTGATGTATTCACAAAGAAAGTCATTGTAAGGGTAGGTGGGTCAATAGGCATTGCCGGAATGGGGTCAAACACACTTGGGTCACACAAAGTGTCCGCCACAGTCGCCTTTGAAAAGCCAGCGATGACAACGATGTCCCCCGCTGAAGCACTATCTAATGAAACTTTGTTAACCCCTTGATGTTCGATGATTTTTGTGATTTTTGCATTTTCGATAAATTCGCCAGCCATATTGATTGCTTTGACAGTTTGACCGACACGAACAGTGCCTGATTCAATTTTTCCAGTCAAAATTCTGCCCACGTATGGGTCGGCTTCTAATGTAGTTGCCAGCATTTTAAACGGTGCATTGATTTGACATCTGTCACCATTACAATCTGGGGCAGGCACATGGTCAACAATTAGTTGGAACAATGGTTTTAAATCTTTGTTTGGATTATCAATATCTTTTAAATCACGAATTGCCCAACCGTCACGACCACACGCATAAAGATATGGGAAATCAAGTTGTGAATCTGTTGCACCCAATTTATCAAATAAATCAAATGTTTCTGTTAAAACTTCATCTGGTCTGGCATCGCCACGGTCAATTTTGTTTATGCAAACAATAGGATGCAGGTTTAATTTTAATGCCTTGCTTAACACGAATTTAGTTTGGGGCAGTGGACCTTCGGCACTGTCCACCAATAACACAACCCCGTCAACCATAGATAAAATACGTTCTACTTCGCCACCAAAGTCCGCATGTCCATGTGTATCCACTATATTTATTTTATATTCACCCCATTGAATAGATGTTGGTTTCGCCGATATAGTAATTCCGCGTTCGCGTTCGATATCGCCACTGTCCATGACGCGGTCTTCGATGTGTTCGTTGTCGCGGAAAGTCCCGGCCTGTTTCAACATATTATCGACCAGGGTTGTTTTTCCGTGGTCAACGTGTGCTATGATAGCAATATTACGTATTTTCATGTTAAATCTTCTTTATTTTTCGCAAAACGATATATTATACCATATTTTCGTAATTTCAACAAATTATATCAAAAAAAATCGCCCGTTTGGGCGATTTTTTAATGTTTGCCACCAATTTTGGTTCTGCCGCCCATTAACGGTTGTAATTTCTGTGTAATATTTACAGAACCGTCTGCATTTTGATGGTTTTCAATAATTGGAACCAAAGCACGTGGCAGGGCGATACCGGTGTTATTCAGTGTGGCAACGAATTTTACTTCGCCACTTGCGTTTTCGCGATATCTGGTATTTGTGCGTCTTGCCTGGAATTGCCCGATTGATGAACAAGAGCCCAATTCACGATAAGTGTTTTCAGATGGGAACCATGCCTCAACATCGTTCATTTTGACTTTGTTAAAGCCCATGTCACCAGTGCATGCGACAATCACACGGTATGGCAATTCAAAATCTTCCATGATTTCACATAAATTATTTAACAATGATTCGTGCATTTTATCGCTGTCTTCGGGTTTGCAGAATATGTATTGTTCAACCTTGTTAAATTGATGTACACGAACGATTCCGCGGGTGTCGCGACCAGCAGCACCGGCTTCTTTGCGAAAGCATGGTGAAAATCCAGCAAATTTCATAGGCAAATCGTTTTCATTTAAAATTTCGTCTGCATACAAAGAATTGATAATGATTTCTGCTGTACCCGCCAGGCATCTGTCTGTATCAGTCAGCATAAACACATCATTATTCATAACAGACAAATCAGAGCCCATAAAATGACCTGCATTAAATATCGTTTGTGGTTTTGTGATTGATGGGCATTCGATATATTTGAAACCTTTGGATATTAATTTTTGAATCACGTATGTTTGAACTGCCAATTCCAATTCTGCCAATTCCCCACACAGTGCATAAACGCGTGTGCCACAAATGTTGGCGATTTTTTCCGGTAACCACCATCCGTTCATTTCCAGCAATTCCCATTGTGGACGCGGGGTAAAATCGAACTTGCGCGGGGTGCCAACGCGTTTAATTTCTATATTAGCAGATTCGTCTGCGCCAATCGGTGCATCTTGGCTTGGGATTTGAGGCACACGGTGCATCAGGTCGTTCAGCGCCGCTTCTTTTTCAGCCAATTCAGCCATATCATTTGCAATTTCTTCACTGATTGCCTTTGATTTTGCAACCAAAGATGCCTTGTCATTACTTGTTGGAATTTCTTTTGAAATTTTGTTTTTTTCTGCGGTTTTTGTTTGAGTAATTGTTTTCAATTCGCGCACACGCATATCCAGTGCCAAAATATCATCAACAACATCTGGAAAATTTTTAACACGACATGCGTTTTTTACAATATCTTTGTTTTCGCGAATAAATTTAATATCTAACATTTTTTATTCCTTTGAATTTAAGTAAGCGATTGCATCCATAGCTGCGCTGCACCCAGTCCCGACCGCAGTTGCGATTTGCATTTTTATACCACTTTTTACATCGCCCGCAACAAACATTCCATCTGGTAAAGATTCTTGGGCGATGCGTCCCATGTCATCGCGTTTGATTGTTTCAGATAAATAATCTGTGTTTGCTTCGTGTCCAATGGCAACAAAAATTCCATCTGTTTCGATTTCTTTGTTGTCCGTTGTTGTTGCAATTAATTTATCAGAATCTGATTTTTGTGATATAGATTTTAATTCTGTATTGAATATACATTTGATATTTTCGCGTTCTTTGATTCTTTCAACCAAGACCGCTTCGGCGCGGAAGAATTCTGCCTTGCGATAAACGATTGTAACTGTTTTTGCGACATCTGCCAAATATAACGCATCATTTAATGCGCCATTTCCACCACCGATAACCAATACATCACGACCAGTATAAAAGAACCCATCGCAAGTTGCGCAATATGAAACACCGCGCCCAAAAAATTCACGGGCACCCGCAATTTCCAAGCGGCGTGCCGTTGCACCAGTTGCCAGGATAACGGTTTTTGAATCAAAAGTTTTTCCGTTTTCGCAAATAACAGTATAAGTTCCATCATCATGAAATTTGATGTCTTTTGCGGCTGTATATTCAATTTTTGCACCGAAAGATTCGGCTTGCTTTTTAATAAATTGAATCAATTCCATGCCAGAGCCCATCCAGCCCGGATAATTTTCCAGTTTCGCGATTTCGCCAGTTTGTCCGCCAAGTGTTGCACCCGCCAACACAACAGAACTTTTTTTTGCGCGTCCACAATAAATTGCAGCGGTCAATCCAGCAGGACCCGAACCCAAAATAATACAATCTAGCATCTTTTTTCCCTTTTTTATCCCGGGAATCATATCATAAAAACAATGTCTTGCAAATATAAAATTTCAAACATAAACAATGTGTTTTTTAAACTTTGTTTTGTGTTTTTTTTATGATAAAATACCAATTATGGATAAAAAAGCAAAGTTTTTGCCAGAAAGCATTTCATCGCTTTTGCGTAATCTGTCACTGCGTGCGCTGGGTGGTGTTATTTGTTTGTTGACATTATGGTTAATATTGGTTTTGTTTTTCGGTAATTCTTATTTATCTGGTTTCGCAACTCAGGGTTCTTTTGGTGGTCAGGGCTTAATTGGTGGAACTGTCGCTTTCTTT
>JAKSTD010000001.1 GCA_024402755.1 Alphaproteobacteria bacterium | reverse complement strand
ATTCCCATGCGGCCGGTGTTGCAGATACAAATATTGTTTGTGGACGCAGTTTATCCCACTCGTCAAAAGTCAATGGACGATTATCCACACACGACGGAAGCCGGAAACCATATTGTGCCAAAGTTTCTTTGCGTGCCCTGTCCCCGCGCGACATTGCACCAATTTGTGGCACAGTCACATGACTTTCGTCCAAAAACAAAATTGCATCTTTTGGCAAATATTCAAATAATGTTGGTGGTGGCTGTCCTGGAAGTCGTCCAGTCAAATATCTTGAATAATTTTCAATACCACGACAAGTTCCTGTTGATTCCATCATTTCTATATCAAAACCAACGCGTTCACGCAATCTTTGTTCTTCGACATACTTCATATTTTCATGGAAATATTTTAATCTTTCTTCTAAATCTTTGCGTATATTTCCAATCGCCTGAATCACAGACGGCATAGGTGTTGCATAATGCGTATTTGGATAAACAGTGATTCTTTCTAATTTTTGTAATTTTCCACCTGTTAATGTGTCAAATTCCCATATTTCATCAATTTCATCACCAAAGAAAGATATTTTCCATGCCCTGTCTTGTGAATGTGACGGGAACACATCCAGTGTATCACCACGCACACGAAAATCACCACGTGCGAACCCAACATCATTTCGTTTGTATTGAATATCAACCAGAGCGCGCATAACATCTTTTTCAGATATTTTGTCCCCAACATTTAATACCAATTTCATTTCAGAATATTGTTCTGGCGAACCAATACCATAAATAGAAGACACAGACGAGACAACGATAACATCGCGCTCTTCCAGCATTGCGCGTGTAGCGGAATGTCGCATACGGTCAAGTTGTTCATTAATAGAAGCATCTTTATCAATATATGTATCGGTTGTTGGGACATACGCTTCTGGTTGATAGTAATCATAAAAAGACACAAAATATTCCACATGATTATGCGGAAAAAAAGATTTCATTTCTGTATATAACTGCGCTGCCAATATTTTATTTGGTGCCATAATCATGGTGGGGCGCGACAATTTTTCAATAACATTAGCCATTGTAAATGTCTTGCCAGACCCGGTCACCCCCAGTAAAACCTGGGATTTTTTACCATCATTTATACCTTTGACTAATTCGTTTATGGCCGTTGGCTGGTCACCCATCGGCTTGTAATCAGATTCCAAAGAAAAAACACTTTTTATATTTTTCATGTTATTTTTTTTATTCACATATACTAATATAATCTATTATAATGAAAATACAAGGAAAGAGAATCATGGCATCAAAAAATTCATCAAGAAATAAAATTGTATGGTTTTTAATATTTACATTATCAATATTGGTATTGTCTGTTGTCACAGTTCCACCACTAATCAATTTAAACTTTCTTAAACCAAAGATAGAAAATGTAATTTTATCACAAACTGGTATTCCCGCTAAAATTCATGGTGATATCAATTTCACATTACTTGGGAAAACAACTATTGTAGCACATAATATAACAATACCAAATGGAACAGTGGAATCTTGTAAATTCTCGGTACCTTTTTTTGACATATTTAATTTAAAAAATGCCCGTATATCCAGCAACATATCTGTTTCTGGTGCATCTCTTGTTATTGAAAAATTGACTCCATTTGAAATAAAAAACACTATATCGGTTAAGGATTCTAACATACAATTTCTTAACAAAGAATATACAATCATCGATGCAAAATTATCCAAACACGATATCGATGCAATTATTCGCACAGACCAACACAAATACGAAATCAAATCTCGTGATAATAAATTTGTAATAAAAAACAAAAATAATTATCTGAATATGTCTGGCAGATTATTTAATAACGGAACAGCAGATGCACATATTGAAATTATCGCCGAAGATATAAATCGTTGGTTTGAATTTGAAAAACCTCAAATCAATGGTCAATTCCCAATTACCGCAGATTTGTTCTGGGACGGAAGTTATGGTGTAAGATTTACCAACATCTCTGCAAATGGGATAACAGGTTCCATAGACATCAAAAACAATGGGTATAAAATAGTAAAATTAAAATCAAACAATGCTGATTATGATTTATCATTTTTTGTCCAAGACCCTGATGTTTTCCAGGATATATCTTTTGATTTAGATTTTTATGGGGATTTAAAATTTTCAGATTATACTTTCAAACATGTAAAAATTATCACCGTTGGTTCAAAAAATGAATTGAAAGTGGACACA
Source organism: Alphaproteobacteria bacterium (assembly GCA_024402755.1). Classification (GTDB taxonomy): domain Bacteria; phylum Pseudomonadota; class Alphaproteobacteria; order Rs-D84; family Rs-D84; genus Enterousia. Next base: position 16,217 of record JAKSTD010000001.1, on the reverse strand, counting down.
ATCATCGCAGATGATTTACAAATCCATGGCGGAACTATAGACAAAGACGGTGGACACAATCTGCATGTATCTGTCCCAGAATTCGGCACACTCAGTACATGTCTTTTCAATGGCACCCCAACAAATTGGACATGTGATAATTTCTCGTATGGCGGAATAGTATCAGGGACATTAAAAATTAATCCAAATCAGTTCGAAGTAGACCTTTATTCACCAGAGCCATTTAAAAACTTCAACACAGTTATTGGTATGGCAAGATTACTGGGGGCAAATGGTTATGTAAAATTTGACACACCTGATATGAAAGGTATATTAACTTTGACAGATAATCAACCTTCTGTATCTTATACGCGCCTTAATTCAAAATCTTTAAATTGGGCAAAGATTGATTTACCCTTTATTCCAGATTTTATGCGCGAAGAAAAAGGTGATTTTGTTTGGACCAAAGATTCTATGATGTTCATTCCTGATTCCAAACAATGGCAATTATCGACATCAAAAGATTTTTTCATTATTCATGGACAGAATTTCAAAACATGGCTGGGAAATCTAGATTTACAATCTTTACGCGATTTGCATTATACACTATCTGGTAATTATAAAAACGAAAACATATCTAATTTAACACTTGAAATAGGCCAGCAAAAATTCACTGGCTCTGCGACTGCGAAATCGCTAACACTAAAAACATCTGTATTGGACATAGATTATTTACTTGACCCATATTTTGTGGAAAATTTTGAAGAAGCTTCTTTCTTTTCTCAATCTCCGGTTATGATTTTATTTGATTTAAACACAAATGTTGCTGTATCAGCAGATAGCATTATTTACAATAATAAAAAGTATAATAATTTTATCTATTCGTTGCATGACGACACACAAACTTTTTCCATCAGCGGTTCAAAACACGGGAATATGCTAACAAAAATAAAAAGGCATAACACAAAATATGCATTAAATATTCAATTAAATAAATTTATTTTTGACAAAAAATTATTGCCGTTAAATATGCCTTTAAATATTTCTGACACTGCTATTACCGCGGATATAAAATTAAACACCTCTGGAAAAATAGCCCACGACATTATTAACAATTTAAATGGGACATTTGATGTATCTTTTGACGGTGGAAAATTATATGGGTTTGGGTTTGATGATTTTTATGCTTCGGCGAAACAGTTAACTTTATTAAACAGTGAATACTTTTTATCCAAAGCACTAAGCGGTGGCATAACAAATATAAAAAAAATGCACCTGGTTGGCACTTATGAAAGCGGCGATATAAAAACATTGCGTCCATTTGTTATATCAATGAAACATGTTGATGCATCTGGTATGTTTGAAATCAAGAACAATGAAATGAATGCTGATTTGGATATCGTTTTACGCGGTACATCTGCGGAACCAGAATTAATAAATGTTGTTATTTTCCCGAATAATACTCGTAAATTTTCTTTATCAGAAATTATGACACATTTTGATTTTGAATATATGAAAGCATTTATTGAATCGCATAGTAAATTTTAAAAAAAATCCCGCAGATTGCGGGATATTTTTAATGTTTTAATTTTTCTTTCTAACTTGGATATGTACCTCGCGCAACTGTTGTTCAGTTACTTCACGTGGTGCGCCCAGCATCAAATCTTGACCACGTTGATTTGTTGGGAATAAAACAACTTCACGTAAATTAGTTGTTCCCAAAATAATAGAAACCAAACGGTCAATACCAAAAGCGCATCCACCGTGTGGTGGTGCGCCATATTGGAACGCAGCATACATTCCACCGAATTTTTCTTTCACGACTTCTGGTCCATATCCAGCGACAGCAAATGCTTTTATCATCATTTCAGGATTATAGTTGCGCAAACCACCACTGCATATTTCAGCACCGTTTAACACCATATCAAATTGATTTGCTTTGATTTTCAATGGGTCACCATCAAGTTCACCTTTTGGCAAACTGAACGGATTATGACCGAAATCGACAGTACCAGTTTCTTCGTTTAATTCATACATTGGGAAATCTTCAATCCAGCAGAAACGAAATTCATTTGGATTTATCAAACCTAAATCTTCACCCAATTTGATACGAATCTTGCCAGCGGCTTTTGCAGCATTTTCAGTCTTGTCACAAACAAAGAACAACGAAGAATTATCACCAGCAATTTCATGCAATTTTGCAATTCTCGTCTCGTCTAATTTTTTTGCAACTGGCCCCTTTGCTTCATCTGCAAAAACGATGTATCCCAATCCCCCAAGTCCCAGTTCTTTGACCGCGTAATCGCCCAATTTATCGAACCAAGAACGCGGTTTATCAGCACTGTTTGGCGCAGGAATTGCACGAACCACAGCACCATTTTCAATAGCATTTGCGAAAATACCGAAATCAGAACCACGGAATATTTCTGTGACATCACTGATAATAATAGGGTTACGCAAATCAGGTTTATCAGAACCATATTTCAACATAGCATCATCAAATGGTATATGTGGAATATCTTCTGCGACAATTGCGTTTGGAACAAAAGCCTTTATCAATTCAGGCATAAGTTGATTACCGACTTCTTGAATATCAAGCAAATCAACGAAAGACATTTCAAGGTCTAATTGATAAAATTCTAACAATCTATCAGCACGCAAATCTTCATCACGAAAACAAGGTGCAATTTGGAAATATCTATCGAATCCAGAAATTTGAATCAATTGTTTGAATTGCTGTGGAGCCTGAGGCAAAGCGTAAAACATTCCATGATGATTACGACTTGGGACGATATAATCACGCGCACCTTCTGGACTTGATACAGTTAAAATAGGCGTTTGAAATTCAGAAAAACCCATATCCCACATTTTATCACGCAAAAATTTCATTACGCGATTACGAGTTAAAATATTATTATGTAAACTTTCACGACGCAAATCGATAAATCTATATTTCAAACGCAAATCTTCTGCCACAGTATCATCATCACCAAAAACCTGGAAAGGCAAAACATCAGCATTTGTTAAAACTTCCCATTTTTGGGATTGAATTTCGATATGACCAGTTGGAATTTTTTCATTAATTGCATCTTTATCACGCGCAACAACTTTGCCAGTAATTTTAATAACAGATTCTGGACGAATTTTTTCAAGATTTTCATCTCCACCATCAAACACACACTGTGTTATTCCATAGTTATCACGCAAATCAACAAAAAGCAGCGAACCATGGTCGCGTTTACGATGAACCCATCCAGACAAAGTAACTACTTCGCCAACATTTTTTTCATTTAATTCCCCACAAGTATGTGTGCGGTATTTTGATTTCAAAGATAACATTTTTTTACACCCTTTTTATTTGGTGTCGCGCCAAAGGATACGGCACCAATTTGAATCTTAAATTTTCAGGGGCGCTAAGATTTTTTCGCGCGGTGCCACCCTGATTTTTTTACTTTTTTGTTTTACATAACACTCCACGGTTGTCAGTCGCATCATCGCATTACATACAAGTTATTTTGTTCCTGAATCAACAAAAAGTCAAGAAAATCTTAAACTTATCCTGAGGGCAAATTCTCCCCTTGGGGGGAGTACGGTCGAAGACCGGGAGGGAGGGCAATTCCAGAATATTCGTAAAGTCCTGAGCCCCCTCCAAAGGGGGAATAATCCACCGCGGGCTACACCAAAACAAAAAACGACCACCACGGGTCGTTTATTATTTTGGTAGCGGCGAAGGGATTGTATATTCCCACTCATTTTATTCGTGGGTCCCTTTCCAAATCGCAACGTTTCGAACGGCGCTTTTGCTTGTTCTCAACTGCTATTTTGTCGGACCTGGGGTCCTTATCCACTCGCGACTATACCAAAAACAAAATCGGGACAAGCCCGATTTAATTTTTGGTAGCGGCGAAGGGATTCGGACCCCTGACCAAAGGATTATGATTCCTCTGCTCTACCACTGAGCTACGCCGCCAGCGGAACGCATTATAACAGACTTTTTTGGCTTTTCAATGTTTTTATTTGATTTTTTTATACGCGTGGGTATAATACGGACAAATGCCCTAATAGTCTAGTGGTAAAACACGTCCTTGGTAAGGACGAGTCGCAAGTCCGATTCTTGCTTAGGGCACCATAAATTCCTAACAAAAATTTTATTTTTATAATTTGTCTTATTCCTTGTTTTGTGATAGAATATAATCCATGAAAAAAATTCTACAGGTTTTAAGCATTTTATTTTTACCTGCATCCGCCATGGCAGATTCTTGTATATTGCCGGAAAGCAATCCTTTTATGGGAACATATCAACAACAGGTTGCCTTTGGTATTGGTCAGGGATTTGATACTGGAATTTTATTACCTCCACCGGTGCGCCCTGTTCCTTTTTATATCGCAACTTTTCAATATTCTCAACCGACGACATTTTTCCGTGTTCCTGCACGCCGTTCTTTGAATATTTCTGAAACATTGGGATTAAATCGTAAATACGGTTGGGAATGGCAAGATTATACAATTCCTATGATTTATTTTACCGAAGATATTGCCCTTTTTCGCTACCATCGAATATATGCTGGATTGGGTGCTGGTGCTGGATTACAGGCAAAACAAAACAAACGCATCGGTTCAAAATTGCTTTTTCAATTCAAACTAACCTTTGGTTATAATTTCAACGAAAAATGGGCAATGGAATTATTTATTCAGCACTTTTCCAACGCCAACACCGCTGACGAAAACAATTCCTATGCATTTTATGGACTAGGGATAACCTATAATTACTAAGGATTTACCAATTTATCGGCATTTCATCATTGGCAATCAGATATTCATTAGCACGAGAAAAATGATGATTTCCAAAAAAACCACGATACGCAGACAACGGAGACGGATGCGCGCTTTTTAAAACTAAATTTTCTGTGCTATCAACAAATTCTGCTTTTTTTTGTGCAAACGACCCCCACAACATATAAACAACATGTTTTCTGGTTTGTGCAACAGTGCGAATAACAGAATCTGTAAATGTTTCCCACCCCATACCACTATGCGAAGCCGCAATATGCGCACGCACAGTCAATGTTGAATTTAACAACAAAACACCCTGCTCTGCCCAGGCGGTCAAATCACCATTTGTTATACTTTTATGTCCAATATCAGATTCAATTTCTTTGTAAATATTTATTAATGATGGTGGAAATTCTGTCCCGCCTTCCACAGAAAAACAAAGTCCATGCGCTTGATGCGGTTCATGATATGGGTCTTGCCCAATAATTACAACTTTGACTTTATCCAGCGGACATAAATTAAAGGCATTAAAAATATTTTTTGCCTCGGGATAAATAGTTTTTCCAGACAAATATTCACTGCGTACAAATTCAGTCAATTTTTTAAAATAATCTTTTTCAAATTCGCTGTTCAAGGCGGCTTTCCAAGATTGTTCAATTTTAACATCCATTTTTTAATTCCTTTATCAGACCATTTTGTGCAGATTTCCACAACACAACATCAATATAACCACGCGGTAAATTTGTTTCCTTTTCCAAATGTTCAAACATATCATCACAACATTTTTTTATTTCTACATCCAGTTTTCCGTTATCTATTTTTTGCGCCATACGACTATTTCCACCGTACAGAACCCCCAACCTTTGAATCCAAATATCATATTTTACAACATTTTCACCCAAATTTCGTGCCAGATGATTTGCAGTAATTTTTCCAATATGTGGTAATTTTTGAAGATATAATAATTTTTCATCCAAAGATTTGCATGAATAAAAACCATCACGAAAATTTTGTCTGTTGTTCCAAATTTTACAAATTGCATTTATTTTATTTTTATTATTAAAGATTTTTAATAAATCATCTATGCTTGGGTTTTCTGGAATTTTTTGCATAATAACTTGATGGATTTTCTTGGCAGTTTTTTGTGAAAAACCACCAGCCAAAATCACATAAAAAACAGTGAATGCAAATTCATCCATTGATAATTTTTTCGGATTTGACAACATTTCGCGAATTTCATCAAAGGACTTATCATCACTATCCAAACCTAATTTTCGCAACTGCGATTCTAAATAAAAAAACCAAGAAGACGAAAATAAATTATCCATTTCTTTTTTTAAACTTTGCTATCGCTGTATAAAGAACAGATTTATCCGATGAATTATCAGACGCGATTATTTCTTGCTTTATTTTTTCGCGCGCTTTTTCCAGTTCATTTAATCTTGAATTCTTTTCAGAATCTGTTGTCGAATAATGTTTATTTGATAATTCTTGATGAAGCCGATAAAACTCCTGCAACAAAATATTGTTGTGATTACTTTCTGATTTATCAACAACATTATCCGACATCTTATCCTTTTATTAAACGTCCAAATTAGCATTCAGCGCATTTTCAACGATGAAATCACGACGTGGTTCAACCACATCACCCATCAGCATAGAAATAACTTCGTCTGCTTGTGATGCATCTGTTACCTTTACTTGGAAAAGCGAGCGATGATTTGGGTCCATAGTTGTTTCCCATAATTGTTCTGCGTTCATTTCACCAAGACCTTTGTAGCGCTGAATCTTCAATCCGTTTTTCGCATATTCAAACGCAGTATTTAACAAATTAAATGCGCCCCAAATTTTTTGTGATTTATTTTTCACACGCAAAATTGTTGGCTTTGAAAAAGTTTCAATCAATTCATCACGCCCAGACATTCTCAGCCATGCACGAATTTCTGGAGAATTAATTTTATCTCTTGGTAAAACATGTGTTTCTGTTACACTGCGCAGTGTGCGTGTGATTCTTATACCTTCACCGTCACTTGAAATTTTCCAACCGCGTTCGAATTCCAATTCTTCGGCATCAAGCATTTTTTCTGCTGCTGCAAAATTTTCTGGTGATTCATTTTCAAAAACTTTGTTCAAAGCCAATGCTTCGACAAAACGAAGTGGCATAATATGATTAAGAGCCTGCAAATTATTCTTCATATTATCGACCAATTCCAGCAACCGCTTGAAATCTGCGCCAGCAAGTTGTTGACCATCACTTGTTTCAATCATACCGTCACTTGCTAGTTGTTCCAATAAATAATCATCCATTTCGCGTTCATTTTGAATATAGAGTTGCTGTTTGCCACGCGTTACACCGTATAGCGGGGGTTTTGCGACATAGATGTATCCACGTTCGATTGCTTCTGGCATGTGACGATAAAAGAAAGTCATCAATAAAGTTTGAATATGTTGACCGTCCACATCCGCATCGGTCATAATGATAACTTTGTGATAGCGGAATTTTTCAATATCAAATTCGTCTTTGCCAATCCCAGCACCCAATGTAGTAATCAACGCACCAATCGTATCAGAACCCAACATTTTATCAAATCTTACACGTTCAACATTTAAAATCTTTCCACGCAAAGGCAATATTGCCTGGGTTTTTCTGTCGCGTCCCTGCTTTGCGGTACCGCCAGCAGAATCCCCCTCTACAATAAACAATTCGCATTTTGATGGGTCTTTTTCAGAACAATTCGCCAATTTTCCCGGCAAACTACCAAGTTCAGGTCCGGTCTTTTTGCGCGATAATTCACGCGCTTTGCGTGCCGCCTCACGTGCAGTAGCCGCCTCTACAATCTTGTCGGTTATCATTTTGGCGATTGTTGGGTTTTCTTCTAGATATTCATACAATAAATCTGTTACAGTATTTTCAACCAATGGTCTAACCTCACTGGACACCAGTTTATCTTTGGTCTGCGAACCAAATTTCGGGTCTGGTATTTTCACACTGACGATACTGGTTAAACCTTCGCGGAAATCTTCACCAGAAAGGTTTATTTCTTTTTTCATATTTTGTTCGGCGATATATTTATTCAGCGCGCGTGTCAACCCCGCACGAAATCCGGCCAAATGTGTTCCACCATCACGATTTGGAATATTATTTGTAAAGCAAAGTGATGTTTCAGTATAAGCCGTAGTCCATTGTAAAACGATTTCGATATAAGAATCATCGATTGTTTTAATCATCTGAATTGGTTCGCTGTTTAATAATTCTTTGGATTTATCCAAATAAGTTGCAAACCCTTTAAGTCCATCAACAGAATGAAAACTGCGTTCAACTTTTTCTGGCCCGCGCAAATCTTCCAAGATAATATGAACATTAGCATTTAAAAAAGATTGTTCACGCAACCAAACTTCCAATGTATCAAAATCAAAACGCGTTCCAGTAAAAGTATTTGGTGATGGCAAAAATGTCACTTCACTTCCATGTTCAATACCACTTTCATTTTTAGCAATTATTAAATCGGTTGTAGGCACACCTTCTTCAAAAGACATACGCGCTTCCCTGTCACCACGCCATACACGCACTTCTAACCAAGTAGAAAGCGCATTAACCACAGACACACCGACCCCGTGCAGACCGCCAGAAACCTTATATGCGCCATTTCCTTCGTTATCGAATTTACCCCCAGCGTGCAATTCGCACATAATCAATTCCAACGCACTGCGCCCTGTTTCATGATTGATATCAAATGGCATACCACGTCCATTATCACGAATTGTTGTTGAACCGTCTGCATTAAGCGAAACATAAACAGTATCGGCATAGCCAGCCATTGCTTCGTCAATAGAATTATTTACAACTTCATAAATCATATGATGCAGACCATCGCCACCTTCGCCAACATCACCGATATACATCCCAGGTCTTTTTTTTACCGCTTCCAGACCTTTTAAAACCTTGATTGAATCACCTGTATATTCATTATTAACTGCCATTTAAAAATCCTTTCTTTTTGCTGTTCAAACCATAGCAATTTATGATATAATTATCAAGGAAAAATAAGAAAAAAATAGCCAAAAGGACATATTATGAAATTTAAATTATTGTATTATGGCGACATATTGACAAACCCGAAAAAACGGGCGCAACATATTGCTGATATTCGTATGCAATTTCATCCACAATTAAAGAAACTGGTTGAATTCAAGCCCTGGGACAATTTGACAAAATTTATGATGCCTGGCGCAAAAAAAAGTCCAATTATAACCCGTCACATTGGTGGTATAGATTGGAACCCAATCATCACACCAAATCTAAAAATGATTGCAGAACTGGATATTTTATTGATGCATCCTGAAATCGTGGGTGTTCCACATTCTGATATCGACAATCGTGTAAAAACGATTCTTGACGGGTTGCGTTGTCCACAAAACGAACATGAAATTGGGGAAAATACACCACGTGATATTGGGCCGATTTATACATTACTTGACGACGACCACCTGGTCACAAAGTTGACCGTGAACACCAGCCATTTATTATCACCGAACGCATTTGCGGGACGCGGGCAAAAATCACCCGATGCGGTATTTATGTTGATTGACGTAAATGTCCGCGTGACCGAAGGGACACTGGAAAACCTGCCATTTATGGTTTAAATTAAAAATCCCCGTTTCGGGGATTTTTTACATCAACACAGATGTAATTTGTTCTTGCATTTGGAATGTTCCCATAACAACCCAACCGATTATTATAGACACTAATATTATACCGATACTGTTCAATACACTTGATATACTTTCCATTTTTCGAACAGATTCTTCCAAGTAATCATTTGCGATTTGACTTACATTTTTCGCAAAATCATTCATATCTGAATATATTATTAAATCGCCCACTATTTCAGAACTTGGGAAATCTTTACCAGTTGCCGCCAACGCGTTACCCAAATTTTCACCATTTGCGATATAGTGTAATGCTTCTTCTAAAATATCTGCCAAATAACGATTTGAATAATCTGCCAATAAACGCATCGCATCTGGCACAGAAACCCCAGCTGACACCATTGCAGACAAAGACATTAACCAACTGACTGATAATTGTAATTTATATGTATTCCATGGTGGCAGTTTATCAAACAATGTCCTAAGTTTTCCAGTCCATACCGGCAAAGATGACCATATCAAAACAAACAATATCGCAAATCCGCCAGCCAACAAATGCCAATATTTTCCAGCCATCTCTGACACCCAAACAAGTGATGCTGCACTGCCCCGCCAAACAACTGTCGAACCGGCTGCCTCTGTTAGTGGGGGAACAAGATAAAGTCCAACCATTATCACTATCGCCACGGTCAGCACAAACAAAAACAATGGATACGTGACAGCAGACCACATCGCACGTTTAATACGATTTATTCCATTGACAATTCGTCCAACATTTTCCAAAGATATAACCAAACTGGATACATTACCAGATATCATAAGTAATGTTTCTTCACGTGGAACCCAATCATAAGTCGCCTGGGCAAAAGTCATACCACGTTCTAGATTTTGCTGAATATCACGCATAGCAATAGCAAAAGGCTCATTTGGTTTTCGCCCATGATCTGGTTCAATCACCTCGGTTCGGTGCAACGCAGCCATCAATGTAAAATTATTACGCAAAAGCGATGCAATCTTGCGTGTGACAGCCATACGTTTTTCTGTATCCGTTCTAAAAACTAATCTTGCATAAAGCAATTCTAATCTATTCATAATTTTAATACACCCATGGTCTGTCCAGCATACCAACCCAGCGTTCCAGTTCATCCACACCGATAATTCCACGCAACATTAATTCTATGGCTGCTTCTTTCAATGTTCGTCCGTTCATTTTTTCCAGCCAATATTTTAATGCCGCCTCTGTTTCGCCACTTAATGCCATACTTAAAAATTCACTGTTCGTCATAATAATTTCACCGGCCTTGATACGACCAATAGTCCCAGTGCCATTACAATATTCACAACCGACACCACGAACATAAACCTGATTCAATCCTAATTCACCAAACGCATCCTTGACACGATTATATGCCGGATGTTCATGTTTCTCAGACAACTTTTCACGACAATGCGGACATAACTTTTTAAACAAACGCATAGATACAAGACCGCGTATCATCGTTTCATCTTTTAATTTAAATGCCTCTACCCCCATATCAAGCAATCGCATCAACGCACCCATCGCAGAATTCGCATGTAAAGTCGTCCAAACATTATGCCCAGACAATGCACCTTTGACGGTTAGTTGTGCCGCAGACAATGTTCTGATTTCACCGACCATCAATGTATCAGGGTCACTGCGCAATGCGGCCGCCAGGGCCTCTGTAAATTTTTGTTCCCTTTGCTCTTCATTAACAGCATTAACAACTGGTATTTGATGTGCACCAAAAATTTTTTGTTCTGCTGGGTCTTCCACGGTTATAAGATTTATTTCATATCTTCTTTCTTTTAGCATCAACGCCATATTATGAACCAAAGTCGTTGATTTACCAGATGATGTAGGCCCCGCCACAATTACCAAGCCTGTTGGTGCAGAACGCAGACGCATCAATAATTTTCGTTCGTATTCATTAAATTCCTGTTCTAATTTAACACCTTCGCTGGGGTTATCATAAAGAAGACGCATAACAACATATTGCGAACCAAATGCAATTGGATTAAATTGCATTCTGATACCCAAAACCCCCGCAGGCAAATACAAATCTTTGGTTCCGCGCAAAGGTGTTCGTCCGTCTTTCTGGGCGGTCTGATATTCATTTTGCGCATAACTGGAATTAGAAATATCCGCAGATGCAAAAGCAGCCCTGACAAAAGATTCTCCCCATTGGGAATTATATTCCAAAACAGGTTGCATACTGCCATCAATACGGAAATATATTGTTGTTTGATCCGCAACTTCAATATGAATATCAGAAACTTTTTGTGCGGCAGCACGTGCAATTATATCGACAAAATCTTTCTGCATCTGGTTATCATAATCTGCGCGCGCACGAATACCACTGCCCAATCTTTCATCATTAGTTTTATATATATTAGACAACAAACCCAAATCAGAATAATAAGGTCTTTTCACTACAAGATTTTTTTGTTGCAACAAATCAAGAAAAGCCAACACACGTCCATCATATTGATGTGTTCGCGATATAACAAGTTCACCCCCAGAAAAATATGCAATTAAATTCTGTGTATCCTTTGGCAAAGCCAATTCACCAGAATATGCTGTCAACAGTCGGTTATTATTCGCAAACAAATAATCCAGTATATCTTTGCTGTTTGCTTTCTCTAAACCAACTGGTACAGACAACTCTTTAACATTTGCAAAAATATTATCTGTGCATTGCATATCTTTATTTTCCAATATTTAAACTTTCTTCTACACCGTCTTTTTCAAAAACAATACCATCATTTAAAGATATAGATTTTACGATATAACCGTCCAAATCACGTCCCACCTCAATGCGTTTATTTTGCCCCGTGGATACTTCCTGAACAGTTGCCTGTAATTGATTATCCACCCCGGAAATATTTATTAATTTATATCTTCTGCTGAAATTACCATCTTCTTTTTTCGGAGCGGTTTTTTTCGCGACCACTTCATCCATCTCTTCATCCAGCGCATATCTTTGCTGTTTTAACTTTTCTGTCTGGCTTTCTAATTGAGTTTTCGCAGTTTCTAATTCATGTTGTTGTTGTTCTGCACGACCAGACAAAGTGTCCAATTCCATCTGTAATTTAATTCTTTCTGCATTTAATCTGTCCAAATCTAAATCCAGTTGTGCGCGTTCTTTTTCCAGTTGTGCAACAACTTTTTCTTGTTCCAGCATCGTGATTTTTTCAAACAATGAACCAGACATATCATATTCCTGCAATGCCTGAATAGACATTTCGTCTGCGATTTCTGCATCCTGACCGACATTATCTGCATCATCATATTCTATGAAATCGTCAATATATTCTTCCTGGGACCAACCAGCAGAAATATGCAGCCCCAATGCTATCATAACTGCAAACACAATAATATTTAATTTTTTAAACATGTTTTCCACCTTTTATTTAGAATAAATTACAACTTCGTAATTCCACATTTTTGTACCTGCGCGCCATGTTACAGACGGCATATACACACCATTAAATTCATCAAACGCACGCATAAATTCTGTCGGTATTAATTTAGATGCAACACCTATTTCTGTCACATAAATATTCTCTGTCCCAGAAGCAGTTGAAACAGTATCTACGACACCTTGGATATTCGCATTAATATTAGATTGTTGAAAAATTGTTGTGACATCACGCATCAAAGTTGTCTGATCGCGTTCATCAATAGAAAAAGAAGTTCTAAGTTCTGGTAACTTTACACGAACAACTATCTCATCTTCTGAAATCTGTTGAACCATTGCACCAGGCATTAAATCGCCACCAATATCATAAAAATCATTCAGTGTTCCAAAATCACGAATAAAATTAGCAGATACATATTCTTCATCGCACCTGGCATAAGTTTGATTCCATCCAATAATTGGTTGCATTACAAAAGCCATCGCCCTGTAACACAAACTTGCCCGTTCATTAACATTTGGCAAATGATTATAAGCATAATCTATATCTTGTTCCACAACTGTAGGTAAAATTTTATCCGTTATTTTTTGAGTTTTTTCTTCTATTTGTTTTTTATATTCTGCTATTTTTTCCGCGCTTATTGTTGGTTTATTAACATGTTTGTTGTTCACCACAGAATTTTTTAAAACAACATATCCAAACACAGCAAACAAAACCAAAAATACCATAGATGGGAACATTGACTTTATAGTACTTATCTCGTGCAACTTTGCATTTGCCCCCTGTCCCATCAAATCAGATAACAGTTTTTCTTGGGATTTTGGTATTCCCCAAGAAGATGGCGCAAACAAAGCGCCCCAATCTGGTATTTCTGACATTTGGGTATATAAATTTCTGGCACTTTCTGCATCAGTCAGCAAAATATCACGAATAATGACCCCATTACGAACAGCGATTAAATAATACTTGTTATTATCCGCCTGGAATACACCCAAAAATGAAACTAAATCTGACAAAGTGCTAACTATCTCTATCGCAGCACTTGGCATACCAGCATTTGCGCCTTCGTATGTATCGGTTAAACCGACCATAGATTTGTACCCAACATACAAGGTGTACTTTTTATCGCCATTTTTAGCCAACTGTCTTGCATAATTTTGCGCAGTATTACCAGCACGTTGTACGATAAACAGTTAGTAGTTGTTCTATCAAAGATCTCTCGTTTTAAAAACATTATAGCACAAATCGATAAAAAAAATAAAGCCGAAATTTATACTAAAAAAGTCGTATTTCTACGACTTTTTATTATTTTATACAATCATACACTTTTACTTTGAATTTATAAGTATGTTCTGGACCAAATACAGCACCAACATTATCAATTACATCTTCATTTACAATCAAATAAGAATCCCCGATTAAATCTTTGTTTTCCAAGATGCTTTTTTCAATATATTCATACGCACCAGACAATTTATAAGTTGTCACACTAGAATCCAGATTATATAAGAAATCACAATTTTTTGGTTCTTCTGTCAATCTAGTTAAACCATTCCCAAGATTTTGTGTTGTTTCACAGCCACATAAAGCAGCCAAAGATAATAAAAAGATACTTTTTTTCATTTGTTACTCCTTTTTTTAAACGATTTCGTAATTAGATTTATCGCTAAACAATTTGCGCAAAACCAAATTATTCAGCGCATGTGACCCCTTATATGATTCCAGATGCCCATAAATAAAACCAGAACTTGTGAACATATCACCAATCGCATCTATGATTTTATGACGAACAAATTCATCTTTGTAATGTAATTTATTAAGTGTTCCGTCCCCATCTTTGTTTAAAACTATTACATTGTTTTCATTTGCACCACGTCCCATGCCATGCGCTTTTAAATAATCCCATTCAGAATATTTTCCAAAAGTTCTTGCTTTTGATATATTTTTAACAAAATTATCAACTGATTTTTTTGTTCCATCCAGCAAACAAGAATAAGATTGTGTCCCAATAATTTTATCATTATAAACCAATGTCGCATCTATTAACAGACCATTTGCATTTGGTGATAATTTGACATAACCATTACCACGGCGCCAAATTGTATGATTTAAAACAGTTGTTTTTATACGTTTCCAAAACGGCATATATTTTACCAGTTCATTTCTTTTGGCGATAACAGTTTTTTTAACAATAATTTTTTTCATATTTGTTTTTTTATTCACAGATTCTTTTAATGCGTTAAAAAATTCAAATGCGCTGCCATCCATTATTGGTGTTTCTGGTCCATCAATTTCTATAATCGCGCTATCAATCCCCAGCACAAAAAATGTAGCCATCAAATGTTCAATCGTCTGCACATGTACACCATTTTTACCACCAATCGTGGTATTGCGCATTGTTGTTTCACCAACATTATCAAACACCGCAGGAATTAAACCAGAATATTTTAAATCAGTTCTTTTGAAAAAAATTCCGGGTTTTCTTGACGGTTTTATAACCATATTCACAGGAACCCCAGAATGTATCCCAACCCCAGAAATTTTAATTTCTTTTGTTAGTGTATTCATTTACCTTTCCTTTTATCCAGTTATAAAAACTTTTTTCAATTTCTGTATTAAGCGCTGAAAACTTTATCTGTTTTTTTGCCCAATCTGGCAAACGCACCCAATCTTTTTCAGTTGTCAAAAGCACCGCATTTTTCTTTTTACTTTTTTTAATCAAAGAATTTACATCTTCATCACTATATTGATAATGGTCTGGGAAAGATATTTTTTCGACAACCTTGCATGGAATATTATCGAAAAACTTTTTTGGATACCCAATCCCAGCAAAAGCAATCACATTTGTTTTTTTATCAAATGGGCAACTTTCACTATTCTTTGCAGTAAATATTGGAATATCTGTCGGCAGTGCAAAATTTCGCACAACATTTTTTCTTTTTATCAATATAATCGCATCAGCACGTTTTATAGCAGATTTTCTTTCGCGCAAAGGTCCCGCTGGCAATAAAAAGCCATTTCCAAAACCAATCGCTTCATCAAAAACCAAAATAGAAATATCTTTGTTAATCCCAGAATTTTGAAACCCATCATCCATAATAATCGGTGTATTTGATTTCTGTTTGTTTAATAAAACCAGATTACTTTTTCGATTTCCGACATGCACCAGAATACCATCATTTGATAACATTTTTGCTTCATCACCGACATCGCCGGTTTCGGCAGATTTTTTATAGCCACGCATAACCACAGGCGCATCGAAAAATTTTGCTACTTCACGAACCATGGGTGTTTTACCGACCCCACCAGATAAAATATTACCAAAACAAACAATAGGCCGTCTTGATTTATATACATGCAATTTGCGAAAAGCGAAA